>JBLHZE010000038.1:0-11597 GCA_047631015.1 Actinomycetes bacterium | reverse complement strand
GATGTCGCCGCCGTGACCGACGCCCTCGACATTGATTCTTCAGATCAGGTCAACCAAATCGTCCTAGACCGACTCATTCGGGAGGACCTGTTTGAGGAGCTCGCGAAGCGTACCGACGTCACGATCACCAAAGGCGAGCTTGATGCGTTCATTGAAGAGACTGCCGCTTCGGTAGGTGGGCGTGAACAGCTCGATTCGCAGCTTCTGCAATCCTCCGGTGTCCCGGCCGATGCCGTCAAGGGCTTCGCTCGAACCTTTCTGCTGCAGCAGAAAATCGCTGAAAAGCTAGTTCCGGGAGGCGCCGAGGAACAACAAGGTGAGGCATTGGCAGGAGCAGTCATCGCCTTGTCCGAGGAGCTCGATACCCGTGTCAGTCCACGGTTCGGCACCTGGGACCCGGCCAGACTCTCAGTCGGACCGATTGCCAATGACCTTTCCGCACCTATTGTAAATCCGGAAGATGCGGCGCTCCCGCAGATCAACCCGCAGGCCCCGCAGTAAGCGCTAGCGCGGCAGCAGATGACGGCACAACCGACCGGCTCCAAACTGATCGATCTTGTGACGGTGATGGATCAACTTCGCTCGCCGGGTGGCTGTCCGTGGGACGCTGAACAAACCCACCAGTCGCTCGTCGAGTACCTCATCGAGGAGACCTACGAGACGGTCGATGCCATCGAGGTCGGCCACGCTGCCGATCTTCGAGAAGAGCTTGGCGATGTGCTCCTACAGGTTGTCTTTCATGCCCGGATTGCGCAGGAAGCTAAAGAGCCCTGGTCAATCGACGATGTGGCTGCCGGGATCACAGAGAAGCTAATTTCGCGCCACCCGCATGTTTTCGCCGATGGCCAGGTCGAGGACGCGCTCGACTCTGAGCGTCAGTGGCAGCTGAACAAGGCGAAGGAGAAAGGCCGGGCGTCGGTGACCGACGGGATTCCGGCTTCCCTACCCGGACCAGTTCTGGCGGCGAAGACACTGCGCAGAGCTGCGCGGGGCGGTATTGAGGTTGATGCTGCACGGCCGCACGCACTCGCGATTGCCGACGATGCGATGGATCGGTTGACCAGTGATGACCGCGCGAGCGAGTTCGGAGACGTGCTGCTAGCGCTCATCGATCGCGCCAGCAGTGCAGGTATCGATGCCGATGCGGCGCTACGAGGTGCAATTCGGGATCTGAACGAGCGGATCCTGCGCGCAGAGGACCGAGCCTAGGGTTACGCTTTAACTGTGCCAGATCTGACGCGTAGGGCGTTCATGGGAGCTGCCTCGGTAGCCGGAGTTGCAGCGCTTGCCGCATGCGGGCAGTCCAGCGGCTCTTCTGGCGAGCCGATCGCAGAGCCACAAGTGGTTGAGTCTCCTGGCGGTGAGCCCACGAAGCGTTGGCTCATAAAGTCCGGTCAGCGGGCCCCAGCGGGGCTTATTGAGGCATACACCCCGAACACCAGTGTGCTCCCCGGCGATCTGATCCCGATTCACGTGTCGACCTCCGCCGACGACTGGGCGATTGTCGTTTTTCGGATTGGCGACTATGGGGGGCTTGGAGGGGCAAAAATGGAGACCCTTGGGCCATTCCCAGGGCAAGATAACGGCAACAAAACGTCGGTGGATCCGGAGACGAGGGCCGTTCGGGCAGGTTGGCCGAGTGCAGTCGCAATCGATACGGCTGGGTGGGAGCCGGGCTTCTATCTTCTGCACGCGATCGCGAAGGGTAAGAAGACAGAGATCCCTGTGGTAATCCGGACGGCAGATGTCTCGGGCCGGGTCGCAGTTATCGCCTCCGTGACGACCTGGCAGGCCTACAACCTGTGGGGTGGGCGTTCGCTTTACACCGAGGAGGGTGGCGGATTCGACGGGCGCAGCTACGCCGTCAACACCAATCGGCCATTCGACGGCAGGGGCCGTGGCCTGCTCTACGCGTTTGAGATTCCGGTCGTGCGGGTCGCCGAAGAATCCGGTGTCCCGCTGGCGTATATGACCAATATCGACCTATCGCTTGCACCCGAGCAGCTCGCTGGTGCTGCGGGCGCAGTCTCGACCGGTCATGACGAGTATTGGTCAATCCCGTATCGGAAATCTTTGGCAGCGCTGCGCAATCGCGGCGGAAATTTGGCATTTCTCGGGGCCAACACCGGGTACTGGCGGGTGCGAATCTCAGATAATGGCCAGATCGTCACCTGCTACAAGTCGGCCGGCCTTGATCCGGTGAAGAACTCGCGGCAAACAACGACCCGTTGGCGCGATGAACCGAAACCGGAGCCTGAGAACACCGTTGTCGGGCAGCTCTATGACGCGTATCCGGCCAACGGCGCACTGGAGATCCGGGATCCGGGCTTCTTCCTATTCGACGGAACCGGCGTCTCGGCAGGGACGCAATTTCCGGGATTGCTCGGACCCGAAACAGATCGCTACTACGATCTGGCTACGACCCCACGACCCATGCAGATTCCGGCGCTAAGCGAACTCAGCAGTAAAGGTAATAAGACCTGGTCGACGATGACGTACTACACAAATGATGCGGGCGCTGGTGTGGTTTCCACGGGAATGATGGGCTGGTGTCGCAGTCTGCCGCGGCCCAGGAATATCGCTGGGATTCCCGAGCGGACCACCGAGTTCGCGAAACAAGTCACGCTCAACATCTTCCAGCAATCGGCGGCCGGTCCCATGGGCCGAGCACACCCAGCGGTCGATGACAGTCGCGACGTGAATCTGCCTAAGACGAACACCACGGGTGCGGCGTAGGGTGTAAGTAATACGGGTAGGTACTCGTGTCATTCAACGAAGGAGCTTTTGTGGCCAGCATCGACGTCGTTATCGCTCGGGAAATCCTGGATTCCCGTGGCAACCCCACTGTGGAGGTTGAGGTAGCCCTCGACGATGGGGTGCTAGGTCGCGCCGCTGTTCCTAGCGGTGCGTCAACCGGTGCTCACGAGGCAGTCGAACTGCGTGACGGCGACCAGCGGTACGGCGGTAAGGGCGTCCTGAAAGCATGCGTGGCGATTGAAGACGAGATCTACCCGGAGATCATCGGGATGGACGCGACCGACCAGCGAATCATCGATCAGATCATGATTGACCTCGATGGAACACCGAACAAGGCGCGTCTTGGGGCTAACGCGATCCTCGGGGTATCGCTCGCGGTGGCGAAGGCCGCGGCGCTATCTGCCGACCTCGACCTTTTTCGGTACCTAGGTGGACCAAACGCTCATGTACTCCCGGTCCCGATGATGAACATCCTCAACGGTGGCGCCCACGCCGACACCGATGTAGATATCCAAGAGTTCATGATTGCGCCCATCGGTGCGGCCACTTTCAACGAGGCTATTCAAATGGGTGCCGAGGTTTATCACGCTCTCAAGTCAGTCCTGAAAGCGAAGGGCTATGGGACTGGTCTGGGCGACGAGGGTGGATTTGCTCCGAGCCTGCCGAGCAACCGCGCTGCACTCGAGCTGATTGACGAGGCTGTTGGCGGGACTGGTTTGAAGCTTGGTTCGGATATCGGCCTTGCGCTGGATGTGGCTGCGACAGAGTTTTACTCCGACGGGACCTATCGGTTCGAGAACGAGCTTCGTTCGGCGGAGTGGATGACCGCTTATTACGAGTCGCTCGTTGATGACTTCCCGATGGTGTCGATCGAGGACCCGTTAGACGAAAACGACTGGGACGGTTGGGTTCACATCACCAACGCGCTCGGGGCCAAAGTTCAACTGGTCGGTGACGATCTGTTCGTCACGAATCCGGTTCGCCTACAAAAGGGAATCGACCTCGGGGCGGCCAACGCGCTACTCGTCAAGGTCAACCAGATTGGAACGTTGACGGAGACACTCGACGCCGTGGCCCTGGCCCAGCGCAACGGCTATGCCGCAATGATGAGCCACCGTTCGGGCGAGACCGAGGACACGACGATTGCCGACTTGGCAGTTGCGACCGACTGTGGTCAGATCAAAACCGGCGCACCTGCCCGCTCCGAGCGCGTCGCGAAGTACAACCAGCTCATGCGTATCGGCGAAGAACTTGACGAAGCAGCCCGTTACGCCGGCGCGTCGGCGTTCCCTCGCTTGCGAGTCTGAGCGACCCTAGGGGTGATGTTTGGCTCCCGTGATTCGCGCACGCCATCGGATAACTCCGCTGGTCGGTCGTGGGCGTCTCCATCCTGCGAGTCACCGGTCGGAGCTCGACGATCCTTCGTCTCAGGACGGGCGGCGATTCTATTAACGATCGCGGTTGTCGCGGTGATCCTGCTTGCCTTGCCGCTGCGCGAGTACCTTAGCCAGCGTGGCGAGATCAGCTCGGCAGGTGCGAAGGCATCTGAGCAGCATCGACAGGTCGAGGACCTCCAGCGACAGGTCGACCTGTGGCAGGAGGAGGAATATATTCGTGGACAAGCACGGGAACGATTGCACTTCTTGCTCCCGGGTGAGGTGGGTTACAAGGTGATCGACCCGAACGCGACCGCGAACAAGCTCGCCGAGCGGCCCGTCCAATCGGAAGGACCACGCGGGCCGTGGTACGACCGACTTTGGAAGAGCGTCGATGCTGCCGACCGTGCCGGATCCACGAACTAGCGCGCACGTCTCCGATCTCGATTTGGAGCGACTTCACGCGCAGCTCGGTCGCGTTCCGCGGGGAGTGCGGGCGATTCCTGCCCGGTGCGGGGACTACTGGCCCGCAGTGGTGGAAACCGACCCGAGGCTGCCAGATGGCACACCCTTTCCGACTTTCTATTACCTCACGTGTCGGCGCCTTAACGCTGCTCTGTCGACGCTGGAGTCTGAGGGGCTGATGCGGGAGCTGGCAGATCGGCTGACCACCGATGGGGAGGTTGCTGCGAAATATCGGGCCGCGCATGAGGGATATCTTTCGGCTCGCGAAGCAGTCGCGAATGTGGCGGAAATCAACGACTCTTCGGCAGGTGGAATGCCCGACCGCGTGAAGTGTTTACACGCTCTGGTTGCACACTCGTTAGCGGCGGGCGCGGGAGTTAACCCCGTGGGAGACATCGCATTGGCGGAAGTGACGCGACGCGGGGTGTGGCCGCATACTGGCGATTGCGTCGATCTCGATTCCCTACCGCTAGGAGAAAACGTATGATGCGCGTCGCGGCAATTGACTGCGGAACGAACTCGATCCGATTGCTTATTGCCGATATCGATCCGGTCGTGGGCACTCTGACTGATATTGCGCGAACGATGACAGTCGTCCGACTTGGCGAAGGCGTAGACGAAACAGGCGGGTTCTCTGCGGCAGCGTTGGAGCGCACGTTTGCTGCGTGCGACGAGTACGCGTTAGCTATTGCCGATGCTGGTATTGACACGGTTCGGTTCGTGGCGACGTCGGCGAGCAGAGACGTAAGCAATCGCGACGAGTTCGTTGCCGGTGTGAAGGCGCGACTCGGTATTGAGCCCGACGTCATCACCGGAGACGAGGAGGCGTCGTTGTCGTTCACTGGTGCGGTCCGTTCGTTGGGTCCGCAGGTAGGGACGCGGCAAGCGCTCGTCGTTGATATTGGCGGCGGGTCAACGGAATTTGTCCGCGGGTCGATCGCCGAGGGGGTGACGGCCTCGAAGAGTGTGGATATTGGGTGTGTGCGAATGACCGAGCGTCGATTGACGGCCAATCCGCCGACAAGTGAACAGGTTGGCGCCGCGATCGAGGACATCGACGCCGCGATCCAGGTGGCAGACGCCGTCGTCGACCTGCGCGCTGCAGATGTCCTCATTGGGCTCGCAGGTTCTGTCACGACGCTTGCCGCATTAGCTCTTGAGCTGCCCGAGTATGACCCCGCAGCGATCCACGGTTCGGAACTGTCGGCTACTGATGTCTTTGCGATTACCAACGCCTTGCTGGCAATGCCCAATGAGGAGCGTGCGGAGCTCTCGGTCATGCATCCGGGGCGTGCCGACGTGATTGGCGGGGGCGCCTTGGTATTGGACCGAATTCTCGCCTCGACCGACGTCGCTCAAGTGCTCGTCAGTGAGCACGACATTCTTGATGGAATTGCTTGGTCGCTCGCTAATTCAACACCTAACTAACTCGCGACTAGGTGCTTTTCCAACAGCATTTGGGTCTGCTCGGTCTGAGTCCAGAAGACTCCGCCAGGATCCAAGACGCACAGCGTTGCCGAGGGTAGGGCTTGGGCGAGCGTTTTTGCGATGGCGGTGCTGTGCAACCGATCATCGCGTTGTGCGAGCACCAGTGCTGGAGCTTTCACATTTCGGAGTACCACCAAGTCAGGGATCGGAGGTTCGACCCTAGAGGGCGCCGGCGGCGTCATCGCTGCAAGCTCCGCGGCTCGCCGAGCTAGGAGGATCCGAGGGACTCGCGAGTCCCGGAGGCTCTCCGGGACCTCACTGAGAAGGATCTCCGTGAGTCGATCCTTGTCACCCGATTCAATTGCGGCACCAAGTTCGCGGAGTCGTTGCGTCGCACCGTCGGTTCTAGGCTGGTCGAGGGCGGCGGGCATCACGAATGCGAGGCGGTCAAATCGGCCAGGGTCGCTAATTAGAAGACGCAGCAGAGCGCCCGATCCAAGCGACAACCCGCACGCGCGAGTCGCGCCAACGTGATCTGCCACGCCCCGCAAGTTGGCAGCGAGCAAGTCATAGTCCCAGCCGCCGTCGAGTGGGTCGGAGCCTCCGTGCCCCTGAAAGTTGAATAGCACTCGGGTGCCTGACAAGGGCATACCTAGCGGTTTGGTTTCCGAAACCGAACCGGCTAAGCCGTGGGCGAATACCGTCACTGGTTCGCCTTCGCCGTACACGAAGAACTCGACTCCGCAGGTCCGTCCATGTCGTTTGTTCTGTGCCGCAGTTGCGGCAGTCATGCGCCGACCGCGTGCACTCCGCCGTCGACATGCACTATTTCTCCGGTCGTGGCCGGGAACCAGTCAGATAACAGCGCGAGAGCAGCACGGGCTGTCGGCTCGGCATCGTTAATATCCCATCCCAGTGGTGCTCTGGCAGCCCAGACGTCTTCGAACTCACTGAAACCGTCAATCGAGCGCGCCGCCATAGTCCGAAGTGGTCCAGCGGCCACGAGGTTCACCCGGACACCCTGGGGACCAAGTTCCTTGGCGAGGTAGCGTGAGGTTGATTCGAGAGCAGCTTTTGCAACACCCA
This sequence comes from Actinomycetes bacterium, assembly GCA_047631015.1. Lineage (GTDB taxonomy): Bacteria > Actinomycetota > Actinomycetes > S36-B12 > UBA10799 > UBA10799. The sequence goes on along the minus strand of JBLHZE010000038.1, from coordinate 4,485 downwards.
TCCAGTCGTAGCTTGGCCATGCAACTGACGCGTCGAAGTCCAACCCCACCACGCTCGCATTGGGCGCAAGGCAGGGTTCAAGCGCGCGAGTTAGTGACACCAAGCTGTACGTCGAAACGTGTAGGGCCGTGGCAACGTCGGCCCAAGGAGCCGTCATGAATCCGCCGCCGAGCGCGCTCTCTGGTGCAAAGCCGATCGCATGCAGGACTCCGTCTACCTGATCGAACTGCTCGGAAACTCTCTCGCTGAGAGTGTCCAGTTCACCGGTGTCGGTCACATCGAGCGGGAGGACATCGACTGGTTGGGGCAAGCGGTTGGCGATACGTTGAGTGAGCGACACCGTGCGTGGAGGGCTCGTTAGCAGGATCTCAGCCCCCTGCTCTTGCGCGAGGCGTGCGACCGAATACGCGATACTGCTCTGGGTGAGGACGCCGGTGATGAGCAGTCGCTTACCTGCAACGATTCCGGCCGGTGCGGCTAGAGGTGTGGTATTTGGATCCAATACTTCTGGCGTGGTCATGGATACTCCTAGTCGGCGTTGGCTGCTGGCGCATTTCGAAATGGAAGTGAGGCGGGACGAAGGTGCTAGTGACCCATCCCGAGGCCACCGTCAACTGGGATTACGGCGCCGGTGATGTAACCGCCAGCGTCGCTCGTGAGGAACTCGACCGTTGCGGCAACGTCTTCAGCGCTGCCCATCCGATTCAGCGGGATGCTGTCGCGCACTTCGTCGCGTCGTTCATCTCCCAGGTCTGCGGTCATGTCTGTTTCGATGAATCCGGGAGCGATCACATTGCAGGTGACGCCGCGGGGTCCAAACTCGCGGGCAAGCGAGCGCGCGAGGCCTATGAGGCCCGCCTTGCTCGCTGCGTAGTTCGCCTGACCAGCGGATCCACTCATCGCGACCACGCTGGAGATGAAAACGATCCGACCCCATCGGTTCCGCAACATCGGTCCAGCGACTGCTTTCACCAAGCGATAGGTCCCAGTTAGGTTGGTATCTAGGACGTGGGCAAAGGACTCTTCACCCATGCGTAACATCAGTTTGTCGTCGGTCACTCCGGCATTCGCGACGAGTATTTCGACTGCGCCGTTGTCCGTAGCGGCACGTCTGGCCGCCGACTGAACACTTTCGGTATTCGTGATGTCGCACTCCAGGGATAGCCCCGAAGCGCTAGAACCCGAGCCCGAACGCGAGAGACTGGCGACGCGGTGACCGTCATTGGCCAGGCGCGTGACGACGGAGGCGCCGATACCTCGGCTTCCGCCACTGACCAGAACGGACCGGCGGGTGGGTGCCAAGACTTCCGGCTGTTCGACCGGGAGACTTTCGCGCCGAGGAGTGTCGCTCTCAACGGTGTCCGCGCCGATTCCGAGTCCGTCTGTGAAGGAAAACACGTCAGTTGAATTCACAGTGGGATGTTCTTTCTTCTGGAACGAGTGATTGTTGATTCCTCAATGAGCGAGACCAGGAGCGATCGAGTACTGGCAGGGTCGATGACTTCGTCGACGAGACCTTCAGACACTGCCCTTTCGAGGCCACCGGTCAACGCGCTGTGCTCAGCAGCAAACGTCTCGATGGCATCGTCACGCCCATGCGCGGGGACGCGGGCGATATCTCGGCGGCGGGTGATTTGTACGGCAGATTGCGGACTCATGACGTCCACAACTGCCGTGGGCCAAGCCAGCACCTTTGAAGCACCAAGCGCCCGACTGTTCATTGCGATGTATGCGCCGCCATATGCCTTGCGGGTGATGATCGTGAATCGAGGAACATCCGCTGCTGCGAATGCGTGCAGCAGCTTCGCCCCACGCCGCACGATTCCCTCATTCTCTTGTTTACTGCCTGGCAGGTATCCAGGTACATCGACAACAACGACGAGCGGCAATCCGAATGAGTCGCAGAGTCGCACGAATCGCGCGGCTTTTTCAGATGCGGGAGCGGTCAAGCACCCGCCCATTCTGATCGGGTTGTTGGCGATGACGCCAACTGGTTGACCGCCGAGGCGTCCCAAGGATGTAACGACATTGGGCGCCCACTCTCGCTGCAACTCAGTGGGTGCCGCATCGAGCAAACTGTTGATGATTGGGCGGACGTCATACGCCCGGCGCAGGTTCTCGGGCATCAGGTCGCTGGGATTATTGGGTTCCGTACCGAGTTCTTGTGGAACGGGCAGCTTGTTGTTGCCTAGCAGGCTCACGACATCACGAGCTTGCTGGAATGCATCAGCATCGCTTTTTGCACGGATGTGGGAAAGACCAGATGATTTCGCGTGAACCTGGGGCCCTCCTAGGCTCTCTGCGTCGATTGTTTCTCCGGTCACGCGGCTCACGATGTCGGGCCCAGTAACGAACACGCGAGCATCAGGCCCGACGATGACGACGTCTGTGAGCGCGGGTCCGTATGCGGCACCTCCGGCAGCGGCACCCAAAACGATACTCACCTGAGGAACGATTCCGCTCGCCCTAGTCATAGCGGCAAATATCGATCCGACCGCATTGAGGCCGGCAGCGCCCTCTGGTAGACGAGCTCCGCCAGATTGCCACACGCCGACGATCGGCACATCGCGTTCGAGCGCAGCCCGATACGCGGTGACGATGGTCTCGCAGCCTTCGACTCCTAGCGCGCCGCCCGATCGGCGGGGATCGGTGGCAAAGAGCACACATTCCGTATCACCGAGTAGGCCGATTCCACTGACAGCTCCGTCACTCGCGTGGAGAATCTCCAGGACCCGGCCGTCACTAAGTTGCTGCAGTCGCTCGACGGGATCCCGTAGGTCGACGATGTCGGCGACCTCGGCCGGTCTGCGTCCAACCAGGGGTGTTTCTTCCAGCTTTATGGCATTCGGTTTAAGGGCTTGTGCAGGGCTAATCATGTGCGGTCTCCTCGGAATGCAAGTGCGACGTTGTGGCCGCCGAACCCAAATGATGTGCTTAATGCGACTCCGGCGGGATCTATCGTGCGTCCCTCAAGGCGCACAACATCGAGCTTGATCTCGTCATCTTGTGAGTCCAAGTTTCGCGTCGGCGGAGCGGTGGCGTTCTTGAGCGCTAATACGCTGAACACGGCCTCGACCGCTCCGGCTGCGCCGAGGAGGTGTCCGGTCGCGGCTTTGGTGGCGCTGACCGCTACATCCTCAGCTTGGGCGCCAAGTGCGTCGTGGATTGCCACAGACTCGGCGATGTCACCGACTGGAGTGCTGGTCGCGTGAGCGTTGATGTGGACGACGTCGCTAGCCGCTGCGTCGGCTTCCCTAAGTGCCGCGGAGATCGCTCGACTTGCGCCGCGGCCCTCGGGGTCCGGTGCTGCGATGTGGAACGAATCAGATGTGATCCCTGTTCCGGCAACCTCTGCGTAGATAGTCGCTCCGCGTGCGATTGCGTGGCTACGACGTTCAAGGACAAGTGCGCCTGCCCCCTCTCCCATCACGAATCCGTCACGGCTTTTGTCGTAGGGGCGTGAGGCTGCTTCTGGCTCTTCGTTGCGAGTCGACAGCGCACGCATTGCCGCGAAACCAGCGATCGTGAGCTGGTGGATAGGGGCTTCGGTGCCGCCACAGAGGACGACGTCTGCTCTACCTAGCCGGATCAGATCTACGCCGAGGGAGATCGCCTCGGCTCCGGACGCGCAAGCGCTAACCGGTGTATGAACGCCCGCCCGAGCATCAATGTCCAAACCGATGGCTGCGGCTGGGCCGTTGGCTATCAGCATGGTGATCGCTAGCGGCGAGACTCGGCTCGGTCCGCGCTCATTCAGGGTGTCGTAGGCCGAAAGCAGAGTGTGGATCCCGCCAACACCTGAGGCGAAGGCGACGGCGAGGCGCTCAGGTTCAACGGTTCCGGCCGCATTGGCATCGGACCAAGCTTCCCGACCAGCGACGACCGCGAGTTGCTGCGAGCGGTCCCAACGCCGGGCCTGAACCCGATCCAGCATCCCAGCCGGATCCACTGCTGCAATACCAGCGATTCGAACCGGAAAATCCTTCGCCCAATCGTCGGTTATCTGGGAGATCCCAGAGTCTCCTGCCAGCAGGCAATTCCAGCTGGATTCTGCAGTTCCGCCGAGCGGGGTCGTGGCGCCAATACCCGACACGACCACCGCCTCATTGGAAAGAGTCATGCGGACGCCTTGTCACTCTTGACGGACTCGGTGATGTAGTCCACAGCGTCGCCGACAGTCGTCATTTCGGCAAATGCCGAATCGGGGATCTCGATGCCGAAGCGTTCTTCTGCGACAACGACGATTTCGACCATTGTCAATGAGTCAACTCCGAGGTCTGCATCGAATGCTGCCTCGCGAGTGATTGCGACGGGACGAGGACCGGCGATTTCTTCAATAACTTCGGCCAGTGTGGCGAGGACGGTGGCGCTGTCGGTGAGGTTGAGATCTGTCATTTCGTCTCCAATTGTTGTGTCGATGTGTCCGACGTTTGATCATGCTTTTTCTGTTACTTGTAATGCTTGTAATGCTTGTAATTCGGGTAG
>JBLHZE010000037.1:0-11688 GCA_047631015.1 Actinomycetes bacterium | reverse complement strand
GGAGGAAGTCCTGCGCTCGAAGAAGACCGCCGGAATGCTTGGGGACCGGCTCGATGAGCTGACAGTTGCTGTCCACCCGAGCGAACGGGGTCGCCTCAAACAGGCGCTACTCAAGATCGGGTGGCCGGCGGAGGACCTCGCCGGCTACGTCGACGGAGAAGCCCACCAGATCGATCTGCAGGAGACCGGCTGGGAACTACGCGACTACCAGCGGCAGGCAGCGGAGAATTTCTGGAATGGCGGTTCTGGAGTCGTGGTACTGCCGTGTGGGGCAGGTAAGACCATCGTCGGGGTGGCAGCGATGTCGCTTGCTAAGGCGACGACCCTGATCCTGGTGACGAGTTCCGTGTCGGCACGGCAGTGGCGTGACGAGTTGATTCGCACGACGAACCTGACCGATGAAGAGATTGGCGAATACTCCGGAAGGCGCAAGGATGTTCGGCCGGTCACCATCGCGACCTACCAAGTTCTGACATCGCGCCGTAAAGGTGTCTATCCGCATCTAGATCTGTTCGATACCCGCGACTGGGGTCTGATCATCTACGACGAAGTGCACCTGCTGCCGGCACCAGTCTTCCGTTTCACCGCCGATCTGCAGGCACGCCGACGGCTTGGTTTGACGGCGACCCTCGTCCGAGAAGACGGAAACGAAACCGAAGTCTTCAGCCTGATCGGCCCCAAACGCTACGACGCGCCATGGCGCGAGATCGAGGCCCAGGGATGGATCGCCCCAGCGGACTGCGTGGAGGTTCGGCTGAGCCTGCCTGAGCATGATCGGCTTGTGTATGCCACGGCAGAGCAGATCGAGCGGTACCGGCTGGCAGCAACTGCCAGCGGCAAGATCGATGTCGTGAGGAAGCTGCTGGCCCGGCACCAAGGCGAACCCGCGCTGGTGATCGGTCAGTACCTGGATCAGCTGGCCGAACTCGCCGAGGCACTAGATGCGCCGGTCATTACCGGCGAGACATCCATGAAGGAACGCCAGGCGCTTTTTGATCAGTTCCGCCGCGGTGAACTTGAGCTACTACTCGTCTCAAAGGTCGCGAACTTCTCGATCGACCTTCCCGAAGCGTCAATTGCTGTGCAAGTATCTGGTTCATTCGGTTCCCGGCAAGAGGAAGCGCAGCGGCTTGGTCGCATCCTCCGGCCCAAGGGCGATGGCAGAACGGCGCACTTTTACACGGTCGTGGTGCGCGATACGGTCGATGCCGACTTTGCGGCGAATCGTCAGCGGTTCCTGGCGGAGCAAGGTTACCCGTACCGCATCGTGGATGCTGAGGATCTGTAGCTTCGCGGGTAGTCTGGACTCTGGCGATCTGAGCTAAGAACTGGCGGGAGCTACTCGGAAGCGGGGGCGACGAGTCGGAATGACCAGAGGCCACGGTTCTTGTCGATGCTGTCCCCTTGTGCGATCACTGAGAGTCGAAACCCTGTCTCGGGGATTGACTGGCTCTCGGGGAAGGTGAAGCGGTAGTACGTCTCGGTAATGACCTCGCTGGTCAACGGCGACTGATCAACCAGCACGGACCAACCGGCCTCCGCGATTTCAGGGTCAACATTGACTCCCACCACGTTGCCGGGGATCACTGGCAACGTGGGAATCTCGGCAGCGGGGCCTGCGAGCGATTCACCGACACAAGCAGCAACAGCCTCGCGGATGGTGGAATCAGGCTCCCAACAAAGGGCAGCAGTGGCCGCACTCGTTGCCCCGGATACCACGGTGACCTCAGGTGTGGGTTTAGTGCATCCTGACAGGCCCACTACCGCGACGACAGCGAACCCGATGCCTAGTACGCGGGTATTCACGTGGACTGCTCATCGGTTGATTCGGTGGGCTGCGAGACCTCTGCTTGTTCCGCTTCTGCCTGCGGAGCGTCTCCCTGGGCTGCCTCGGCCTGCTCGACCTCTCGCTGGGCTTCCTCGGCCTCGGCCTGCGCCTCGGCTACCTCGGCCTGCTCGACCTCTCGCTGGGCTTCCTCGGCCTCGGCCTGCGCCTCGGCTACCTCGGCATCGGTTAACTCAGCGGTATCCAAGGTATCGGGGGATTTGTCATCAACCACGAGTCCAACGACCGGGACGGCAACGGGTTCCGGTTCGGCGTCGGAGTGAGCACCGCACCCATGGTCGAGCGTGACGATACTGCCGTCGGACGGCGAGAACTCGTTGGCGCATAGCCCGAATGCCTGACCGAGCGGTCCGCCCATCGGAACGAGATATCCGCAGGTCACGCATTGGTCACTTGTTGCTTTGGCGACTGGAGAGCGTGGCCCGCCGTCACCGTTTACCCAACGGGTAGCAGCCTCATCGCGCCCCAGCACAGATAAGACGCGTACGCGACCCAATCCCAGCTCCCACAAAACCGGAATCAGCTGGTCGTCCTTGGTGGTGTCGATGTCACTGCCGGTGTAGCCGGGCTCCAACCGTGGATCCTCGGGAGCTGTCGGCAGCAGGTCACCTGGACCTAAATCACCTGGTTTGACGCGCGCGTCCCAGGGGAGCCATTCAGGTGCCAAAAGCGAGTGCTCACCGGGTAGCAAGACGGTTTCGTTGACGGTGACCACGTCGGAATCTGGCGTCCGTGTGACGCTGACTGCCCAGTTCCACCCAACGTAGCCGGGGTTGAGGCAGACAAACAACTGAGTGGCGACGAATTCTGTCTCGGCGACCGCGGCAATATGCTCACCGATCTGGTTTGCAGGAATATCTTCCGCAAGAACCTCGCGGGCTAGGTCGACGGCGGCGGCCAACTTCTCATCCACGACAAGCTCAGGAGTCAATGTCACAGACGACATCATTCCCTACTCGCCAGTGTCTTTAGCAGCCCGGTACGCCGAGCGGCGCCGCGTCACGAACGCGGTACCCAAAACGCCCAGGCCGAATCCGGCGGCGCACACCCCAATCCACCAGGTGCTATCGCGGTCGATCAGGGTCTTACTGAACAGCAAAGCAATCACGAATGCGATGGCAAAGAGGGCGGTTCCGATCGCCACTGCCGCAACGCCATCTGTATCAAGCGGTTGCACGGATGCCGTATCGAACTCCGGTTGTTCCGGTTTCGATTTTTTGCTGCCTGTGCCCATGGCCCCAGCGTACCGCCAGCGTAGGCTGATCAGCGTGGATCCTCGCTCGCGTCGCCTAGTGACTCTGCTGGTCTTGTTCGGCCTAGTTGCCGTCGTCGCGCTCGCCGCCCTCTTAGGGTAGGGGTCGGGAGTAGGTCGGAGTGGGAGATGAACTAGTAGCCGACGGGGTGAAGACGGCGGCCGGCTCGGGACTATCCGTGGTACCCGCGGCCCAGAGCGCGCCTCCAACTAGTCCGAGGAGGGCCACCAGGACGAGAACGCCGATAACCCACCACGTGATCGGCCGCGGACCCCCATTGCCTGACGAGGGGCTCATCGGGGTACGGGAAGGCGGAAGACCACCGGGGGGCACCCCTCCGGTAGCTGGGGGTACTGCGCCAGCGGCTGGCATGACTTCGGTCGGATCCACGACGGCGGGATGCTCCCTCGTCGGTGGATCAACTGGGACGTCAGCCGCCCGAGGTGTAACGGGCGGGCGGCCATGAGGTTCGGTGGGATCACCGGGTCCGGAAGGAGTCGACATGGCTGACAGGCTAGACCTGTGATCGCGCGTATAGCCAGAGGAGGCGGGGTGTTTACCATCGTCGCGGTCTGGCTCGCGCTGGTACTCGCTGGCTGTTCGTCGGGATCGCCAGACGCCACAGATCAGAACTCGGGTAGCCAGTGGGATGTCCCAACCGTCACCGCTAGTGCTGCTGTAGAAGGTGAATCAACACTGGCTTGCACCGTCGCGGATGATCGACTGACCGAGATCAGCGGACTCGCAGCTTCTATCCAGCACCCGGGAATCTTGTGGACCCATAACGATTCCGGCGGGGGAGCGCGGGTGTATGCCCTTGACGCCCAGACCTGTGACGTCCAGGCCACGATCACGATGGACGGGATTGACGTCATCGACACGGAAGCTATCGCGGTTGGCCAGGACTCGAACGGTAGGCCGGTTGTCTGGGTGGCAGACATCGGCGGCAACACTGTTCGGCGTTCCAATGTATGGCTGCACAGCTTTGTTGAACCAGCGCAGATTCGGGACCAGCGGGTCCAGGTCAGCTCATCATCGATTCGCTACAGCGACGCCCCAGGTGATTCGGAATCGTTACTGGTTGAGCCGAAGCCGGACGGTCGTATGTGGATCGTGAGTAAGCGGCAGACCTCCCAGGGAAAGTTCTATGCCCTTCCGAACGGTTTCGGCCCAGGAACACGTTCCGCCACCGCCCGACCCGTGGGGGAAGCGCCCTGGCTCGCCACGGATGCAGCCTTCTCGCCGTCGGCTGATCAGTTCGTTATCCGGACCTACCTTGGCGCTCGGATTTACCAGGGCCTGCCGCCTGGTGAGGAGGAACGAGGAGTCACCGTTCCCTCTGAAGGACAGGGTGAGGCAATCACCTTCTCGGCAGACGGAGGGGCCCTGTACACCCTGTCGGAGGGGACAAACGCCGACCTGTGGCGCACCGCTGTTCGCTAGTTACCTGAGTGAGCGACAACCCAATCGATGCAGGTCGTTAGCGCCACCACGTCGGCTGGGGCAACGGCCGGGAACATGGCGACCCGCAGCTGGTTGCGACCAAGTTTGCGGTACGGCTCAACATCTACAACACCGTTTGCACGCAGTACCTTCGCCACCGCAGCCGCATCGATCGCATCGTCGAAGTCGATCGTGCCGATGACATTCGAGCGTAGCGCGGGATCTGTTACGTACGGTGTCGTATAGGACGTTACCTCGGCCCAGCCGTAGAGATCTGTGGCCGACTCCGCCGTGCGGGCAGTGGCCCAGTCCAGTCCGCCATTGGCAATGAACCAGTCGAGTTGCTCAGCCATCAGGAACAGGCTGGCCACGGCAGGGGTGTTGTAGGTCTGGTTCAGGCGCGAGTTGTCGATGGCGGTTTGCAGGTTGAGGAAGTCCGGGATCCAGCGATCGGAGGCATTGATCTGTGCCGCCCGCTCGATTGCCGCGGGGGACATTACGGCAAACCAGATCCCACCGTCAGATGCGAAGTTCTTCTGCGGTGCGAAGTAGTACGCGTCAGTCTGGGTGATGTCGATCGGGAGGCCGCCAGCGGCCGAGGTGGCATCGACGAGTAGCAGTGCGCCCTCGTCGGCGCCCGCAACTCGCTGCGGAGTGATGGCGACGCCAGTCGAGGTCTCGTTCTGTGGAGTTGCGTAGGTATCGACGCCAGCTTCGGCATGGAAGCGGGGAGCGCTGCCAGGTTCGCTCGTCTCAATGGTGGGGCTGCCGAGGAACGGAGCATTTTGGACGGCTTTGGCGAATTTTCCGCCGAACTCGCCGAAGGACAGGAATTGAGCACGATCCTCGACGAGGCCAAAGGTCGCGATATCCCAGAAAGCGGTGGATCCCCCGTTACCGAGGACAACCTCGTACCCCTCGGGAAGGGTGAACAGATCAGCAATGCCGGTGCGGACACGTCCGACGAGTGATTTGACCGGGGGCTTGCGGTGCGACGTCCCCATCAGTAGAGGCGCCGCTTGGACAAGGGCCGTGAGTTGTTCAGTTCGAACTTTGGAGGGTCCGGCACCGAATCGGCCATCAGCGGGAAGTAGGTCGCGAGGAATCTGCAGCTCAGTCACGCAGCTAAGATTAGAACCGCCGTAATCCCATGCTGATTGGGGGTCGTCCAGCTACCTAGCCAACCGGGCATCTATGTAGACCAGCGAGTGGAAAACGCCCGCAGCTAAAGGGTCGAATAGCCGGTCGGGACCATCGCGCCGGCGTTCCAACCGGGTACGGATTCTGGCTTACGTGGTGCCGGTCCGACGTAGAGCGCTGATGGTCGGATGAGCCGTCCGGTGCGCTTCTGCTCGAGGACGTGGGCACTCCAGCCAGCCAGTCGGGCGCAGGTGAACATCGACGTGAACATATGTGAGGGGATTTCGGCAAAGTCCAAGACGATCGCCGCCCAGAACTCGACATTGGTCTCCAGGATGCGGTCAGGTCGGCGATCGCGTAGTTCCGCGAGAGCTGCCTCTTCCAGCGCGAGGGCGACCTCGTAGCGGGGGGCGTCAAGTTCGCGGGCGGTGCGGCGAAGGACACGAGCACGGGGATCCTCGGCGCGGTATACCCGGTGGCCGAAGCCCATGAGACGCTCGCCGCGGTCCAAAATGCCCTTGACATATCCTTGCGCGTCGCCGGTGCGCTCGATCTCTTCGATCATGCCAAGTACCCGGCTTGGGGCGCCACCGTGCAGAGGGCCGCTCATCGCGCCGATTGCGCCGGAGATAGCTGCGGCGACATCTGCGCCGGTTGAGGCGATGACCCGGGAGGTGAACGTCGAGGCGTTCATACCGTGTTCGGCAGCCGACACGAAGTAGGCGTCGACGGCTTGTACATGTCTGGGGTCGGGGTCGCCGCGCCAGCGAACCATGAAGCGCTCAACGATCGTCTGGGCCTCGTCGATCCGGGCTTGTGGAATCATTGGTTGGCCGAGGCCGCGAGCGGCTTGGGCGACGAATGACATCGCCATCACTGAGACACGAGCAAGGTTGTCGCGGGCAGTTTGGTCATCGATATCTAGGAGTGGCTTCAGCCCCCAGACGGGGGCGAGCATGGCGATCGCGGACTGAACGTCGACGCGGACATCACCCGAGTGGACGGGGATGGGGAAGGGCTCAGCGGGTGGTAGGCCCAGGTTGAACTCGTTGTCGACGAGGAGGCCCCAGATGTGGGCAAACGAGACGCGACCAACTAGGTCCTCGATATCGACACCGCGATATCTCAGCGATCCGCCGTCTTTGTCTGGTTCGGCGATCTCGGTTTCAAACGCGATAACGCCTTCAAGTCCAGGTACGAATTCCGACATTCATATCTCCCGTGGCCGTTTGCACATCGCCCACTGGTCTAGTGAGCGATGCTCCTCGTGCGGAATGGGGCTCGTGGCCCACCTCCCAATTCGGAGGCTATCTTGTCTTACTCGGATGCGAGGAGTCTCACCGAGGTCAGTTCGATTGGTTCGGCTGCCAGCCGGTAAGCACGGAATCGACGGTGTCTTCAACGCTGGTCCCGCGTGCCTTGGCTGATGAGCGCAGGGTGCGTCGCACGGATGCGGGAACAGTTGCGCGAAGGTCGACTCGGTCGACTTTCGCGCTGGATTGCTTTCCCTTACCCTTCTTCGTTCCCTGGCTCTTTTTCTTGCCTTTCTTCTTGTCTTTCTTCTTGAGCTTCTCCTTGAAGGAGCCCTTCTTCTTATCTGAGCCCTTCTTTTTGGACTTCTTGCCCGTCTCTGGCTGCCCCAGCTCGCGGGAACTCTGTCCCGTATCGACGGTCCGGTCGTGTGCCTCAGATGAGGTATCCGGGCTGCCGGCTACCTCATCGTTCTGATCCCGCGAGGTTTGCTTACCGGAGGTCGACGATTTACGTTCCGGGCCAGTCGTTTGGCGGTTCCGCAGATCAATCGCCGGTGAGGAGCTCGTGGCGGTACTCGCGGTGACAAGGCGCGGGCGATCAGTTGGGTGAGCCGTCGTCGATCGCGACGGCGAGGCGGGATGGACATCGGCATCCGGGGCTTTGCGCAGCGCGGGACGCGGTGCTGGGTTCGTCATGACGACTCCTGTGAGCTTGAGGCCAGGGAGGGCCGAGGGGTAGGTGAGGTCAGTGAAATTGTCCGAAAAGCCGCTTGGGGTAGGACCGATTCCAATAGCCGATCGAATGCCGTGTTGACATCGGCGGCTCCGTTACTCGTCCACCGTTGGACTGGGACACACGCACCTTGGGCGAGTTGCACCGCGGCCCGATCAGGAAGTCCACCGAGTACGAGATCACCAAAAGCAGCCCGTAGTTCATCCATGCGATACGCATGCTCGCTGAGTGTCGGTCGCACCCGATTCGCAATAATTCCTAGCGGACGAAGAAGTGGATTCCCATTGTTGGCGACAATCGACACCGATTCCAGTGCCTGTTCGGCCCCTTGGATGGCGAAAAAAGATGGTTCCGTCACGATCAGCGCATGTGTCGCCGCGTAGAGCGCGTTGCGGGTGAGTTCGCCGAGTGATGGGGGGCAATCAATCAGCACTAGGTCGTAGTCGTCCGTCACCCCTGACAGTGTCTGCCGGAGCCGAAGCGCCGAGTCCGGGCCGTTAGATTCGGCGCGGTGCTCAAGTGCGCGTTCACTCGGGACAACCTGGACGTGGGGATCCCAGCCAGAGGCGACGATGGCATCGGCAGCCACACCGATCCGGCCATCAAAAAGCACATCGGAGGTGGTGTATGGAGTGCGGGTTGGATCCAGCGATGACGTGGCATTGGCTTGCGGGTCAAGGTCGACGACGAGCACCCGCAGCCCGCGCGCTGCTGCACTACCGGCCAGGCCAAGGACGACGCTGGTTTTACCGACACCCCCTTTTAGCGAGAGGGCCGCAATGATCTGAGTCACTCCGCTAGTGTCGCAGCCGAACTCCCGATCGGGTTGCGGCAACACGGGCACATTTGGGGGAGGCTCAGACCTAATTCTCGTTGCCTTTTGCTTTTTTTTCGTTCGTGGGTTTCGTGCTCTTGGAGCCTGCAACGTTTTTGGGTAGAGCGCCGAATCGAGCTAGTGCCTCGCTGCGTTCGGCAAGATGATCGATGATCGGCGCGGGATAGCCTGCGATTAAATCGCCTTCAAGGGTTCCGGCGATCTTCCACGGTTCGTGAACCGCGGCACCCGGCAAACTGCAGAGTTCGGGAATCCAGCGACGGACGTAGTCGCCATCCGGATCGAACTTTAATCCTTGCAGGACTGGGTTGAAGATTCGGTAGAACGGTGCGGCATCCGTCCCGCAGCCAGCGACCCACTGCCAGCCGTGTTGATTACTCGCCGAATCGCCATCACGCAGCCAATACATGAACTCGGCGGCTCCGCGCTGCCATGGCAGATGTAGCCCTTTGACGAAGAATGATGCGGTAACCATTCGGACGCGGTTGTGCATCCAGCCGGTTGCTCGCAGTTGCCGCATCCCAGCGTCGACGAATGGATATCCCGTTCGGCCTTCGCACCAGGCGTTGTAGTTCTCCTCAGCGCTGGGTCCCCAATTGATGTGCAGGTCGGTGTCGTAGCGGCGGTCCAGGGATTTGCGAATACTGGACGGGTTCGCAGTCAGTACATCCGCATAGAACTCTCGCCACGCGATCTCCTTGCGGAAGACCTCTGGGCCCTTCGTGGTCGCCAATTCGAGGTGCGGAGCGAGATCGGCTAGCAGAGTGCGCGGATGGATCTGTCCCCACCGTAGATAGGCGGACAGATTACTCGTGGCATCGAGATCTGGTCGGTTTCGATCGTCGCCGTATTCGGCCAGCGGCCCCTCGCGGAACCACTGCCAGCGATCGAGTGCAGCCTGCTCGCCGACCTCCGGCAGCTCGACCGCAGTTATTGGTTTCGCGAGCTGCCCGAGCTGCTGGGAGACGGCAGCTTTCAGTGACGCATCAGCTCCCGGATCGACCCACCGCACAGACGAGGGGTCAAGCTCTGTCGGTGTGGGATAGCCGTGGGCCAGCCATGCCTTGTAGAACGGTGTGTAGACGAGGTAGCGACTCCCATCAGCCTTCACGACTGATCCCGGATCAACCGCATACGGTGATCCGATCTCGGTGAAAGCGATGCTGTGTTCAGCCAGGCTCGCTGTTACGGCGAGGTCACGCTGATGGCCATAGTGACCGAAGTCGCGACTGACGAATACGCCGTCGACGGCCAGCTCGCGCGCTACTCGCAGGACCACGTCACTGGGGTTTCCGCGCAGAATAATCAACCGCCCAGCAAGCTGTTCGTTTAGTTCCGACAGAGAGCGCCGGAGCCACTCAAGTCTGACCGGTCCGCTGGCTGCCTCGAGAACGGGATCGATGACAAAGAGTCCCGCCACAGAGCTATCAGTCGACTGCCGCATGGCTGCATCCAGTGCTGGGTTGTCGTGGAGACGTAGGTCTCGCCGAAACCAGAGGAGGGCGGGCATCTCGCAGACCTGCTAGCTCGGATCGACGAAGAGCAGTGCGGCTGTTCCCTCGTCGACTTCTGCATATTCGCCTGCGCTGCCTACCAGGATCCCGCCAGGGGACTTACTGGCTTTGACTTTCTCGCCCGGCCACACACCGGATCGGCGAAGTTTCGTCATCAGTTCGGTATCCGTTTGCAGTGGTTCGCCGATTCGCCGGATGGTGGTTCGTAGCTCGGCAGGGCCGCCAGCGGCGAATAGAGCTGCGAGATTCGTGAGCTTTCGGGGGTTACGCGGTCCGTCGGCATCGCCAAGCTCAACCAATCCAGGAATCGGGTTGCCGAATGGTGAAGTTGTCGGGTGACCAAGTATCTCGAGAATTCGGCGTTCAACGGTCTCGCTCATCACGTGTTCCCAGCGACATGCCTCGGTATGAACCTGCTCGTATGGAAGTCCGATCACATCAACAAGGAGGCATTCAGAAAGGCGATGCTTTCGCATCACGCGCATCGCTCGATCACGTCCAGCTGGCGAGAGTTCAAGGTGGCGATCACCCTGCACCGAC
Source organism: Actinomycetes bacterium (assembly GCA_047631015.1). Classification (GTDB taxonomy): domain Bacteria; phylum Actinomycetota; class Actinomycetes; order S36-B12; family UBA10799; genus UBA10799. The sequence continues at coordinate 1,131 of JBLHZE010000037.1, read as the reverse complement.
AGTAGGCCACCGCGCTCCATCCGGGCAACAGTCTCGGACACGGTTGGACCGCTTTGGTCGAGCCTTTCGGCTATCCGAGCACGTAGCGGAACGACCCCTTCTTCCTCCAACTCAAAGATAGTTCGCAGGTACATTTCGGTCGTGTCGATCAGGTCACTCATACAGCTCCGTTCATCTCCTCAGTCTGTCTTGAATGCAACGGGGAGGTGTAGTCGAGGGGCATGTGCTGGCGACGTAACGGAATTGTTCGTCTATTTGCGCCTCAGCCGTATACATGGTTTCTTCGAATCAGCTGGGTATTAGGCCGAGATTACGGCAATTTCACTCGAACGGATTAGCCCATAATGCCCGAAATGAGTATTACACTCTTGTAGTTCGCTTACCAAGAGTGAGCGATGTGGCCAAGATTCATCCAAATCTGGAGGTTCTTCCCCCATAAGCCGCCGGAACCGGAAATTTCTTTCGTCATTGACTGGGCGCGCTACCCGAATTCCTCGCTAGCTTCTGGTGTTGTCTCCGCCGAACAGGTGAAGACGCTAGATCTGATCGCACCAGGAGGACGTCGCACCATGTCGAAAACCGAGCACGCCGGGTTCGCTCGTCGACCCGGCGCACGCCGTACCCTGGCGGCCGCTGCAACCCTTGGCCTCGCGGCCGGTGGGACTGTCGTTGCGGTGGCGCCGGCTACTGCGGCGTCTCCATCTGTCGTTCGCCCGGCAGTGAAGCCTGTCCTTCAGCTCGGTGCGACCGGCAAGAAGGTTGCAAAACTTCAGCGCAAGGTGGGCATCTCACCGGCGACCGGGTATTTCGGCCCGGTCACGTTAGCTGCCGTGAAGAGGTTCCAGGCAGCACATGGTGTGCCGGCGACGGGAGTCGTGGCCGCGATGACGTGGGCGGCAATCAAAAGGCAAAACTCTGTATCTCTTCCACCTGCGGCCAAGGTAAAGCGTCCGAAGCTGCGCCAGGGAATGACCCACCCGGCAGTCACCACGATTCAGACCCGTATGGGGATGCCACAAATAACCGGCTACTTCGGTCCGCTGACTGACTCCTACGTTCGCAGCCTGCAGACCAAGGCAAAGTTGCGCGTCACGGGTGTCGTCAACAAGAAGACGTGGCGCAAAGCTAAGC
>JBLHZE010000036.1:0-11929 GCA_047631015.1 Actinomycetes bacterium | reverse complement strand
GATCGGTGTGGACAAAATAGCTTCTCGGCGGGCGGCACGAACTGCTACCGCGTCATCGTGCTCGGAAAGGATTGCGTCAACAGCATCTACAAAGCGCAGCCTACTGACCCCCGGTTCGGTATCTCCGAAGTAATACTCCATCGCGTCGCGATATGAGGTCGGCATTCCTTCGGCAAAGATCTTGTCAAGGATGTCGGCTACCTCTGCCGATTGATCTTGCGTTAGCAGTGGCAGCGCGATCGAGATTCCCGTCGGACTTGGAGTGGTAAGACGGGATGCAGGAGCGGTCACGATGAGCGGTTTACCCGTCGCCATCCAGTCGAACGCGACGGATGAGATATCCGAAATGCAGGCGTCGAGCTGGCGGGTCTGCCATCCGAAAGAGGGTGAGTCGTCGAGCACATGGTGCGCGCTCGGGTCTTTTTTGTTGGCGGCGCGGAGCAGATCCGCGATCTCGTCCGCCGCTTCCTTCACCTCAGGGATGAGCGTCCCGGAGAGTGGATGGGGTCTGAATACAACGCGATATCGTCCTGAGCTCAACAGTGACGAGATCATCGCCACTCCGTGACTGGCCAGCGAGCTGTATCGGCCAGTTGGCTTATCGCCTTCCCAGGTGGGCGCGTAAAGCACGCTGATTCGATCGGATTCGAGCAGGGGATATTTAGGATGCTCGGTGTCGATCTGGGGACGCCCGACTTCTTTGATTCGGTGTTGCCAGTCGAAGTCCAAGAGTTGGCCGGCGAACCTTCTTGTTCCAGCTGCTCCTGGCACAAAAACGTACGTGTAGGCGCGGAACTGGTTGGTTGAGGATGCAGCTTTGTCTGATTCGCCGTGTCCAAGCGACACGTGGAATGCGTCGGGGAAAGCGAGCATCCCTAGGTTCGAGCCCGAGTTATTGACGTAGAAGAGCGTCTTGAAGTCGTGTGCTTGCATGAACGAATCGACGTCTGCAAGTCTGCGGAGTAAAACAACGTGTGGCCAGCCTGCCTTTAAGAAGGTCTCAGCGGCGGTGGGCTTCCGTGTGATGACCACAACCGCGTGGCGGTCCATAACTGTGGTGAACGGATCAAGCCACTGATTTACCTGATACGCCAACGAACTGCCGCTGCCAAAAAAGATGCCGATGGGGAATTCTCCATGCCGAAACTTGGCCGGATCAGTTTCCAGGGCAACTGCCTTCAGCGCTCGTCGCTCGGCAAACTTGCTGGCGAAATACTCACGGGTCGCCCGTATGTCTGAGTGTGGTTTCACGGGGCTCCTTCACTCATCTCAGTGGGGCGCTTCGCGCCTGAGCAACGTTGGTTGGAAGATCTGAGGTACATCCGGCACGAATAGCCTGCTTTGCGCCGCCACCCAAGGCTAGCTAGGTTACCCGTCCTTTTGCACGGTTCGTTGAGCGACACTAGTTTGCACCGGCTCCGACGTGACGTCATGTAGCCTTGCGTGGTGTCGAAACTCATCCTTCATACCGGAATGCCCAAGACGGGAACGACCGCCCTGCAGAAGTTCCTACGCAAGTACCGGCGGACGCTTTCAGACTCGGGTTGGGGCTATCCCGACTTCCTAAACAACGCGAATCACCGAATGTTTTCGCTGCCGTTCATGCGTCCGACGGACACGCTGTGGCACCAGGTCTTCGGCGTAGCAGATGAATCGATTGCCGATGCGAAAATTGAGTGGCTAGGAGAGCAGCTCGCGGCTGCCCCTGCGCGTGACAATTGGGTTATCTCGACTGAACACTTCACCAAGCTTGTCCGGCGGCCGACTTCCATCGCGCATGCGCTGAGCTTCTTCCATAGCCACTTTGACGAGATAGAAATCGTCGTGTACGTCCGTAGGCAAGATTTCCAGCTCCCAAGCGCCTACTCGCAGGCGATCAAAGCGGGTATGTCAGATCCCTGGGACTGGGACTTCTTCAGGAACCGACTTAAGAACCTGAACTACCTGCGGCTATGCCAAGATTGGACCGCGCAGGAAGGAATCGATTCGTTCAGCATCCGGCCGTTTCTCGAAAGTTACAAGAAGTCATCTCATGTCCTGATCAATGACTTTATCTCGGTCGCAGGTCTTCCTGAGGAGCTGCTTCAAACTGAGCAGCAGCCGCGAGAGGGCTCCAGCAAGCCCAAGGGAGCGAACCTTGGTCTAAGCGCTGAGGGCACGGCATTTCTGAGGCTGGTTAATCCGCTGTTGCCCAAGGTGAGCGGAGGGCAGTCAAACGTGGCACAGCGCAGGCAGCTGGTTGCTGCGGTCAGCCAACTCACCCCGGGCGCATCAATGGGTTTGTCGCAAGAAGTGCGTGAGATCGTCATGGAAAAGGTTGCAGACTCGAACCGGGCATTCATTGACCAGTATGGCGCCGAGTTGGGATGGGGTGAATGGCTCAACCAGGAATGGCGCGCAGGGGCCAGTCCAGAGATCGCCCCTGAACGCATCGTTGAACTAATGTCCCTAACTTCCAAACCGCGCGGGCCGATGGATTGGGGAATACCGACCGCTCCTCCCGTCGATCCGGCGACCGTGACGAAGTTGTTAGGCAAAGTCCGCCGGTACGTCAACACTCGTGATTAGTCAAGCTCGGAGGCTGGTTCGCCGGACGCAGGATAGTCGTCGGTCACCCGCGACCTGCCGCCGCTAACAGCGCCTCCACCTATAGATGTGAGGCCCGCTCTTTTTCAGCCGCAGCGCCAGTTTGCGGAGTACTTTCGGCGTGGGGAGCTTCTAGCCGCCGCGCGTGGATCGGGCACCATGGTTACCGCGTTTCTGATCGCTATTAGCTAGTATTGTGTGTGGCGGCACAGAAGTGCTGCTTTCGTTGACATTTGGTAGCTGGTTCACTTGGCTCGCAATCACTTTTTTGGGGAACTGAATGGCCACGCTTTTTCTTCACATTGGCACTCACAAGACGGGCAGTACGTACTTACAGAACTACCTTCGGACAAACGTCGCCGGTTTACGAGAAGAAGGCTGGTCGTATCCGGACTTCATCCGATCTGCCAACCACCTGAGTCTTCCCTTCATATTCGAGGGGACAATCACCCCTCTCTACCACGTTGTCGGCATGGGAGATGCTGAAGCGATAGAAGCGCGAAAGCAGCTGTGGGTCGAAGGTCTTTCCGCAAACGTGACGCCGACTTCCCGCTGGATCATCACCAGCGAGTTCTTCAGCCAACGACTGAACCGCCCCGATCAAGTTCAGCCACTCATCGATTTTCTTAGGCAGTACTTCGATGAGATCGTCATCGTTGGCTATGCCCGACGTCAGGAATACGTTCTGCCGAGCATTTACTCTCAAGACGCGAAGGCGGGTCGGCAACCGCAGTGGTCGTGGGAGTTCTGCCGAAAGCGGCTCGCGACAAACGACCACAATGCGATGTTCGACGTGTGGAGCAATGCAGTCGGCGTGGATGAAGTCCGAATTTTACCTTTTCTGGAAGCAAACAAGAGCGACACCCGCGCGTTACTTGACCAGTTCAGTGAGGTGACTGGAATTGTCTTTCCGCCGCACGGGGAGGAACCATCGCGTAGGAAGTCGAACCGCAGTCTAAGCGTCGAAGGCATCGCATTTGTATCCGCGATCAACCCCCACCTGCCGCTGGTGAAGGAGGATGGGACGACCAATCGTCCATTCCGTGGGCGAGTTATGGAGCGGGTAACGAAATTGACTCCCGGACCCAGCTTTAATCCTGCGGACGACGTGATCGAAATGGTTCACGACCACTATCAGGTTAGTAACCAAGCTTTTGTGGACAAGCTTCCGCCAAGCCCATTGTGGGACGAGTGGCTGGCACAGCCCATTCACAACGACAAGCCTCAAGCTCTCGTACCCACGCTGACCGCTGAACGTACGGTTGAACTCATGATCGCTCTGTCCCAACCGAAGGGAATCGTCGCTTGGGGCCGACCCGACAAGCGACCGGTAGTATCCGGTGAGCGGACCAAGGACAAGATCGCTCGACGATTGCGCCTCCGCAAGCGGGGCAAGTGAATGGCGACGCTATATCTCCACATCGGCACGCATAAGACGGGTAGCACCTATCTGCAGAGCTACCTCAAGAAGAACGTTTCAGGGCTGCGAGAGCAAGGTTGGTCGTATCCCGAGTTCTTCGGGCGCGCGAATCACATGAGTTTACCGTTCATTTTCCAGGGGAAAATAACACGGTTCTTCCACAGCGTGGGGCTGGGTGACGAGGAATCACTCGCCGCCGCGAAACAACGATGGGCGGAAGAGCTTTCTAGACGCGTCGCTGGCAGTTCGCGGTGGATCATCACCAGCGAGTTTCTTAGCCAACGACTGCTGCTTCCCGACCAAGTTCAACCACTCATCGACTTCCTGCGGCTGTACTTCGACGAGATCGTCGTTGTGGCTTTCGTTAGGCGCCAGGAGTATGTGCTTCCTAGCCGGTTTTCGCAGGATACCAAGGCGGGCCGAAGTCGCGTCTGGTCATGGGACTACTGCCAAAAGCGACTCGCAACGAATGACCACAATGCGATGTTCGACGTGTGGAGCAATGCAGTCGGCGTTGACGAAGTTCGCCTCGCACCGTTTCTTGAAGCGAACAAGAGCAATACGCGTGTGCTACTCGACCAGTTCAGCGAGATGACCGGCATCGAATTTCGACCGGATTGGGTGGAACCAGCTCCAAAGAAGTCGAATCGCGGTTTGAGTGTCGAGGGGATCGCATTCCTATCGGCGATCAATCCGCACATACCAGCGGTGAAAGAAGATGGCGAAACGAACAGACCCCTGCGTCGGGAACTCGTTGAGCGCGTGATGGATTTGACACCGGGGCCGGGCTTTAATCCCGCAGATGACGTTGTGGAACAGGTCTACCAGTATTACCTGTCTGGCAATCAGGCGGTTATCGAGAAGCTTCCGCCAAGCCCATTGTGGGACGAGTGGCTGGCACAGCCCATTCACAGCGACAAGCCTCAAGCTCTCGTACCCACGCTGACCGCTGAACGTACGGTTGAACTCATGATCGCTCTGTCCGAACCGAAGGGAATCGTCGCTTGGGGCCGACCCGACAAGCGACCGGTAGTATCCGGTGAGCGGACCAAGGACAAGATCGCTCGACGATTGCGCCTCCGTAAGCGGGGCAAGTGAATGGCGACGCTATATCTCCATGTCGGTACGCACAAGACCGGAAGCACCTACCTTCAGAACTATCTGAAGCGGAATGTGGCCGGACTACGCGCACAGGGCTGGTCATACCCAGACTTCATCGATGGTGCGAATCACCTCAGTCTTCCGTTTATCTTTGAAGGGAGGATCACGCCTTTCTACCAGGTTGTCGGCTTAGGTGATGCGGCCTCACTCGCGGCAGCGAAACAACGTTGGATCGACGGTCTGACTACGAACGTCAGGTCGGATTCTCGCTGGATCATCACTAGTGAGTTCTTGACGCGCCGGTTCGTCCGCCCGGAGCAGGTTGAGGCTCTGATCGACTTCTTGCGCTGCTGGTTCGACGAGATCGTCGTCGTTGCCTATATCCGGCGGCAGGAGTACATTCTGCCGAGCATCTACTCGCAAGATGTTAAGGCAGGTCGCCAACTGGATTGGTCCTGGAATTACTGCCAGGCGCGCTTTCCCACGATCGACTACAGCGAGATATACGACTTGTGGAACAACGTTGATGGGGTTGACGAGGTTCGCTTTGTTCCCTTCATTGAGTCCAACAAGAGCAATACGCGCGCGCTACTTGATCAGTTCAGTGAGATGACCGGCATCGCATTCCGCCCGGACTGGGTCAAACCAGTGCCGAGGAAGTCGAATCGAAGCCTCAGCGTGGAGGGGGTTGCTTTCCTTCGGGCCATCAACCCACACTTGCCACGGATCACCAGCGAAGGGCGATCCAACCGGCCGTTCCGTGGCCGGGTTGTGGAACGGATCATGGATCTGACTCCGGGGCCCACCTTCAATCCAGCTGACGACATCATTGAGCACGTTCACCAACACTTCCTCGCCAGCAACCGGGCTGTCATCGACAAACTGCCTACGAACCCAGATTGGGGCAAGTGGCTCGCGCAACCTACCCACGACGACAAGCCGCAGGCACTCGTTCCCAGCCTCACTGCGGCGCGGACCGCGGACTTGATGATTGCACTGTCCCAGCCGACGGGACCCGTCGCGTGGGGCGAGAAGGACAAGCGCCCGATTCGCCCCGTGCCATTGCGAAGGATCGCAAAGCAGAAGGTTAGGAGTGGCCTTCAAAAAGTGACTAAGTTGAAGTAGGCGGATTTGTTTCACAACCGGAGTGTCGAAGGTGGGCGGAATCCACAGGAACGACCGCTCTCCTCGCAGTGCCAAGGTTTCGATTTGGACTAGCTTTGGGTCCATCAGACAACGGGAGGCCGACCACGGCGTGTCACTTCCCAAACGGTTCGCCATCGCATGGGTCGTTTAGGGCCGGGGTCGCTGCGCCACCCATCTCGCCAGCCCTGAAACCACACCGACAGACCGGCACGGTCTCGCCGTGAGCGCAGAGTGTGGATTGCGGTCCAGCTACCGACATAGAGCGGTGCGAGGATTTTGGGCAGGTTGCGTCGCGCTATCCAGACCCGGTTGCGGGCCATCAGCCGGTGGAAGTCGTTGTCGGCATGACGTTTGGCAGGGGTATTCGGGTGGTGGGCGAGGAGATCTCCTGCGTACCAGGCCACGCTTCCTTGGTCCCAACATCGCCATGCCAGCTCGATTCCCTCATGGTAAAAGAACAACTCATCGCCGAATCCGCCGATAGCGTCAAAGACGTTTCGTCGCACAACAAGGGCACCCTCCCACAAGGTGAAGGCGTAGCTCGAGCGGGCGGGATCGCCCTTGCGTAGCCGGGGTATCCACCTGCGCGCATCAGTGGGCACATCGGGGTCGTGAACACGAGGTTGGACAATGCCAAGGTCAGGCCACGCGCGGAAGTGGGCAAGCGATCGAGCGAGAAAATGTGGATCGCTTAGCCAGGCGTCATCATCGAGGAAGAACAGCAGTTCGCCAGAGACGTGGGAAACTCCAGCGTTACGGCCACCACAGACCCCCAGGTTTTCGGGTAAGTAAGCCGTCTTAATATCCCAAGGAAGGTCGGCTGGCTCCCAGCCATTTCCGACACAGACGATGTCCATCGTGACATCCCGCTGTTGAGAAAGCGATTCCAGTGCTCTATTCAGCTCTGCTGGGCGATTCCCCATTGTGAGCAGGACGACGCCGACGTCAGTCATGGGTTCGCTCCGAATAGCGGTTTGTCAGAGAAAAACGATGGCACGGAGGTCATGGTAGGCCAGTTGTGGATACGCATCAGCGCGGACAGCTGTTAGCTCGAGCAGTTGACCTCAGCGGCCGTGCGTGGTTTCGCCGCTTCGGCCGCTGGTGTTGGCTTCGTCGGCACGACTGACTCGAGGGAGTAGTCGAAGTCGGCTCCAACCTGGATGACGATTGACTCGCCCTTCACCTTCTTGGTGGCCGTTGGAGTCACTCCGGTCGCGTAGCCGAGGGTTCGCGCTGCCTCGACCTGTGCGGGACGCTTGGGGTTATAGAGGATCGCGGTCGGTCCTTCTACGGCGGCGTCTGAGGTACTCACCACGGTGTACTCCTCTGTGGTGAGTAGGCGCGACGCTCGTGCTGCAGCACCGCGCAGCCCGCTGGCGTTCTCTACGTTCACAGTGACCTCGTCCGGCCCGACGAAGAGCGGTTGGCCGTCAGCTCCGTCGGTGGGTGGCGGCGGCCACGGCTGGTCTTCTCGGATAGCCGTCCAGAGCTCTTGTGCCTCGCTGGGAATCCACGAGATGGTTCCACCGTCATCGTTGTAGGTGAACGGCACAGTGGCAAAAGTGATATTGGAGGGTTCGACCGCCGAGGCATTGAGCGCCAAATCCTTGAGCGCATCAAAGTCTGCCAGGGCCGGATCAACAGTCAGCGATTTTGTTCCAGCAGTGAGGACCGAGTGCAACTGAGCCGGATTCGTCAGCACACCAGCGGAAGTCGCTTTGCGGATCGCGGCCGACAGGAATTCCTGCTGGCGATCGATGCGTGAGATGTCACTGCCGTCACCAAGAGTCTTTCGGGCGCGAACGAACGCGAGGGCTTCTTCACCCTTCACGACCTGCGTGCCGGCTGACAAGTCCAACTTCGATTCCCGGTCGAACACGTCTTTCTTTAGGCAAATCTCAACACCGTCCAGGGCATTGACGACCCCTTTGAAGCCGGTAAAGTCCACAACAACGTAATGATCAATGCTGATGCCGGTGAGTTGCTGAACTGCTTTGACGGAGCAACCAGGACCGCCTATGTCGAATGCCTCATTGAAGCGTGCCTCGTTGCCTCCCCCGATAGTGCCTTCCGCGGTCTTGCAAACCGGGAGATCCACCAGAGAATCGCGTGGGATGCTCACGGCGAATGCTCGTGACCGGTCGCCGGAAATGTGCAGCAGAATCGTCGTATCGCTGCGGGCACCATCCAGCACGTCCTTGTCGCCGTACCCCTTGCTGTTACTTCCTTGCCGTGTATCGGATCCCATAAGAAGAACATTGATCGGCTCGCCAGGCACCGGTCCCTCGGTGCTTGCTGGTACGAAGTTTCCATCGGTGCTTATCGCGATATTCCCAGCGAGGTCGTTCGCGTAGTATCCCGCGATTCCCGCCGCAGCCGTGGCAAGGAGGACGAAGGTTGAAAGGATCGCGGCCATGGCTCGCGGCCACCGGCGGCGCGTTCCCTCAGCGGTCATCCTTGATTTCCGATCTGTCGACGTGACTGGCTAGTGCTCGTTAGACGAATCCGTACTCGTTTGGATCCAGGGTGGCCGCCATATGGGTAGTAGCCCGGCTGAGCTTTACGACCGGCGTAGGCTCACGTTCCGGCCAGCATAGTGCGCGCCACTCGAAACTAAGGTCATTTCCGTACTGCCCGTCAGACGCGCCGGTACGCTCTCCAGTTCCGTTGTCGCCTGTGGATCGCCGACAGGCAAAGAGTCGTAGGAAAATTGCCTATTTAAGATCGGGACAAACTGGGCTATTTTGGCTAAAATTTCCGACCCATGAAGGGTTCGCAGCTAGTTGATAGCTAACCATTAAGGGCCTCCCGCGGCAGAATATTGGTCACCTTCTCTTGCTCGGCGATCGCTGAGATTCGCTGGGGTTTTTCCTGATCCACAATCACGGTCGTCGAACTAGTGAATCCGGTGATGGTGGACATTGCCAGCACAACGGAGGTGGTGACCTCCCCGCCGGGTATGAGCAGGCGGTCGCCACGGCTGATGCTGAGATCGGTTGCGAGTTGGGAGGACATCGAGACAACGGCTGCCGAATCGATTGCCCAGCCGCCACCTCTCAGCTGTGGGCACCTCGTTGGATCGTCCAGATCGGGAAAGAAGTCGCCATGAGCCCGAACATCGATTGCGTAGTCCTCGACACCGGCAGGGAGGTCGTGGTCGAAACCAACGGCCATCGGGAGCAATGAGCAGGCGAGATACTCGTCCGCTGAGGGGAGTCCCTCAGTCAGCTCAGCTTGGCCGATTACAGCAAGATCAAGGTCGTCAGTAGGACTGGTTCTCGTCGTACTTGAACCTGGGATGACCAAGGTCCCGCCGATGGCCGCAACGGCACCGATGAACACCGGTACGAGCCAGTGGGTTGGGATAAACAGACCGATCGTCGACCCGGATGACAGCCCGTAGGAGTCGCGCAGCAAATTTGCAGTCTTCGCCTGCCAGTTCAACATGCTGGTCGTCGAAAGCTCGGTCCGCTCGCCAGTACTGCCGTTGTAGTAGGTCATGAGCGGCGTACTGGGGTCCCGCCGAGGGGGTTCGATGAACACGCTCGACACCCTTTCACGCGGTCTGGCGGCGCGTCTAACGGGTTCTTATCTCGCCGACTAGTGGTCGATCTGGCAAGGTAGCCCCTGTGTTGGAATCTGTGATGCTTGTTGGAGGGAGAGGAACGCGGTTGCGACCGCTCACCATCTCTGCACCCAAACCCATGTTGCCGGTGGCTGGTGTTCCGGTGACTGAGCACCAAGTGGCCCGTGCCCGCGAAGCTGGGGTCACTCGAATCGTGTTGGGAACGTCTTACCAGGCGGAGGTCTTCAGCGACTACTTTGGCTCGGGTGAGGACTTCGGAGTCGAGCTAAAATACGTCGTAGAGGACGTGCCGCTGGGGACGGGCGGCGCAATTCGCAATGTCGCCGACGCACTGGAGTCGGGTCCCGATGACCCCGTCGTCATCTTCAACGGCGACGTTCTGACTGGGCTCGATATCGCCGGGATCGTTCAAGCGTGGCGAGCTGCCGACGCCGATGTCGTGCTCTACCTGACTCGAGTCGAGGACCCACGCGCGTTCGGACTAGTGCCGACGGACGCCGATGGCAACGTGACTGCTTTCTTGGAGAAGCCCGAGACCCCGGAAGAGGTCGTGACGGATCAAATCAATGCCGGCTGTTACGTCTTTCGCCGTTCGTTGATCGATGAGATCCCGGCCGATCGGCCCGTCTCGGTCGAGCGCGAGACTTTTCCCGGCCTGCTCGCGCGCGGAGCGAAAGTCATCGGCTACGTCGACGATGGGTACTGGCTTGATCTAGGAACCCCCCTGGCATTTGTTCAAGGTTCTGCCGATCTCGTGCGGGGTATCGCGCCGTCCCCGGCGATCCCTGGGGCGACAGGGGAGGCCCTGCTCCTTGCCGATGCTGACGTCGCCGTCGATGCGACCGTAACCGGCGGCTCGGTGATCGGAAAGAGGACGGCGGTTGGAGCCCGTGCCAGAGTGGATTCCAGCGTCGTGTTCGACGATGCCGTCATTAGTGACGATGCCCAGGTGCAAAGTAGCGTCATCGGGCGCGGAGCGTTCGTGGGCTCAGGGTCGGTTTTGCGGGGTGTTGTCGTGGGCGATGGGGCGCGCGTTGGGGCTGGTAACGAACTGCTTGACGGCGCACGGGTCTTTCCCGGCGAGGTCATCGCGCCGGGCAGTATCCGATTCTCGTCAGACCTGAGCTAACGATTACGTAGTCCAGGCCCCCTATGTGGATCTCAACTGTCGCAGTCATCGTAGTGCTGATTGTCGTCAATCTTCTGAATAATAAATGGGCTAAACAACACTATTTGCTGATCTGCCTCGTTGCCACCGGGGTACTGCTAGCGATCGCTCGATTCGATGGGTTGTCGTGGAAGGAGCTCGGATTAGACCGAGGGTCGTGGCAGCCCGGACTGATCTGGTCTGTCGGCGTGTTTGCCGCGGTTGCACTGTTCTACGCGATAGCTGCCAGTATCCCTGCGGCCAGACGTGGGTTCAACGATAAACGCGCCGCCGAACAGGGCTGGCGCAGTGTGTTGTACAACTCGACGATCCGGATTCCGTTCGGTACTGCATTACTCGAAGAGACCGCTTTTCGAGGAGTTCTGTTAGCAGTCGTCGCCCAGGGCTGGGGCTGGACGGCAGGGGTCATTGTTAGCTCTATTGCCTTCGGTTTTTGGCACGTTTTGCCTTCGCTTGACTTCCATGCGAACAGTGGAGCGGCGGATGTTCTCGGGAAGGGGTTTCGGGCAAAAGCGACCAGTGTTGTGTTGACTGTTGTTGGTACCGGCGCCGCGGGTGTGGGCTTCTGTCTCCTACGCGGAATCTCCGGCAGCCTTTTCCCGCCGATGGTGCTACACGCATCGCTCAACGGAATCGGTCTTGCCGTGTCATGGGCCTTCGCTAGAAGATTACGCGATATCTAGATCACCCATCGACCCATGCCGGATCGGTGACCGCGGCGGCGACAGAGCTGGCCCGCAGGTGGCGAAGCGACATGCCCAACGACCTAGGCGTTGGGAACTGTGCTGCGTGGGTGGAATAGTCACACGAAGCCTCTGACGAGGCGCGCTGATGTAGGATTGGGTCGATAGAACGGGGGATAGCTAATGCGAACGTGCACCACCTCACCTGCTTCTACGTCCCGGCCTCGCTACTTACTCGG
>JBLHZE010000035.1:0-12086 GCA_047631015.1 Actinomycetes bacterium | reverse complement strand
CAAGGTGACCGGCGACTGGCAGAAATTTAAGGGTGAGCCTGGTGCCGAAGGCACGCTGCGGGTAGCCGAACCGAAGGCCGACAAGGTCTCAGTCTTCGCAGCCGCTGTGTCAGACGGTGAGAAGGCGAAGAGTGAGCCCGCTCCCAAGCCAAAGAAGCTTGAGCCCGCTGCAGAAGACGTCGTCGAGGTCCGAGACGAGTCCGTCGCCGCCGCAAACGAGGCAGAGGTTGTCGCCGAAGAAGAGCTCGTCGTCGAAGATGCCGCTGAGGCCGTAGCTGGGGCTGAGATCGTCGAAGAGTCGAAGGCAGAAGAGCCGAAGGCAGAAGAGCCGAAGGCAGAAGAGCCGAAGGCAGAAGAGTCGAAGGCAGAAGAGCCGAAGGCAGAAGCTAAGGCCGAGGACGCGTAGTGCTCGTTGACGCGTTAGAGCATCTTGTTCGTGGCATCGTTGGCAATCCCGACGATGTTGACGTCAGCACGCGAAAAGATCGCGGCCGCGGGACAACCCTGGACGTCCGGGTTAATCCCAGCGATATGGGCCGGGTAATCGGACGCGGGGGGCGAACTGCAACCGCATTGCGGACCGTCATTGGTGCGCTGGATCGTAACGGTCCGATTCGGATTGATTTCCTGGATGTCGACGGACGCTGACTCCGCGAGAGTCCGAGTCGGGGTTGGTCGCGTAGGCCGACCCAACGGAGTCCGCGGAAGCGTCTTTGTTCTTCCACTCACTGACGAACCGGAGTCGCGGTTCGAGCCGGGGTCATTGCTATTCGCTGGGCCTCCGGCTGATCGCGAGTTAGTCGTAGATGATGTGCGTTTCCATAATGGGAAGATGATCGTGACTTTCATGGACTCGCGATCTCGGGAAGAAGCCGAGGCGTTACGGCATTCGGTTTTGGAAGTAGAGGTCCCGGCAGCGGAAGTACCGGAGGATCCGGACGAGTTCTACGATCGGCAGCTTCACGGTCTGGTTGTCGTTGATCCAGCGGGTGTTGAGATCGGCACAATTGAGTCCGTGTTGCACCTTCCGTCTCAAGACGTCCTCGAGGTCCGACTCACGGATGGTCCAACCCGGCTCGTCCCGTTCGTCAAACAGATTGTCACTGCGGTCGATGTCACTACCGGAGTGGTGACGGTTGATGCACCAGGTGGTCTTCTGGAAGGCGACGACCCCGACTCCGAGGAGTGAGAAGTGCGTATCGACATTGTCTCCATCTTCCCCGAGTACCTTGCTGCCCTTGAGCTATCTCTGATTGGCAAAGCCGTCGGGGCCGGGACCGTGGAGTTGGCTGTTCACGATCTACGCGACCATGCTGTGGATGTCCACCGGACAGTTGACGACACGGTGTGTGGCGGGGGGCCAGGAATGGTTATGAAGCCGGAGCCTTGGGGCGCGGCACTTGATGAGCTCATCGAAATCGGGCCTGTCGACACGCGGCCATTGCTATTGATTCCCACGCCGAGCGGCCGACTTTTTACCCAAGCCATGGCTGACGAATTAGCAACGGAAAAGTGGTTGATATTTGCGTGTGGTCGATACGAAGGAATCGATGCTCGCGTTACGGAGTTCTATCGGAAATCGATGGATGTCCGCGAAGTGAGTATCGGTGACTATGTGCTCGCAGGCGGCGAAGCGGCCGCATTGGCTATGTGTGAGGCAGTCGTACGCCTCGTTCCTGGCGTACTGGGTAACGCGTCGAGCGCACCTGACGATAGCTTTGCCGCGGGGCGAGACGGCGCGGCACTTGAAGGACCCGTCTTCACAAAACCGGCCACCTGGCGCGGGTTGGCTGTTCCCCCTGTGTTGTTGTCGGGCCATCATGGCGAGATCGCCAAATGGCGCGAGGAATCGTCGGCTCAACGAACCGGCGAGTATCGACCGGATCTACTTCAGGAACCTTAGACCGGCAGGGAGTTTTCATCGGACGGTGGAGCGTGTGACACACTGGGTGCGCTCAGCAGCGATCCGACTTGCCACAGGGGGTCCGTCGCGAATGCCGAGGCACAACCAATCAGACGCGAGCCGGACTTGCTTCGGCAAATCAGCACTGCGGCGACCTGTGGCGGGCGTAGTTGCGGGAGAAGTATGAACCCGTTAGATGAACTTGATTCAGCATCACTGCGCGACGATATCCCTGACTTTCGGCCAGGGGACTCTGTGAAGGTCCATGTGAAGGTTGTCGAAGGCACTCGTTCACGTATCCAGGTCTTTGCTGGAGTTGTTATTCGACGCCAGGGCGGCGGTCTGCGTGAGACCTTCACTGTTCGCAAGGTCAGTTTCGGCACAGGTGTTGAGCGCACGTTCCCGGTGCATTCCCCGATCATTGACCACATTGAGTTGGTCAGCCGTGGCGATGTTCGTCGTGCGAAGCTCTACTACCTGCGCGATCTGCGCGGAAAAGCAGCAAAGATTCGCGAAAAGCGCGAACCCGCGAAATAGCGGATTGGCGCGCGCTTGACTATGAGCGCACGCTTCAGTCGTTTTTTATTGTTGCCTTGGCTAGACCTGTCCTGTGAGGTCAGCTTTATCGGCCGTACTGGGGGGAGGCGTGGAGACAGTGGATACGTCGTCCCGGGATATGCGAGAAATTTCGGATACACCTGGCAGTACCCAATCTGGTCCTACTATCCAGGGACGTTTACCTACCGAGTTGAAATCCACCGCAGTGGAATCCCAGACCAGCGGCCGTAGACTCCTTTTTGAGATGGCTGTGCTGATTCTCGCCGCCGTCATTGGTGCCTTCGGAATGAAGATATTCATCGCCCAGGTGTTCTCAATCCCCTCAACGTCGATGAAGAATACGCTCACGGTGGGGGAGAGAGTCGCGGTCGAGAAGATCAGCTACCGAATCTCTGAGCCAGTAAGGGGAGACGTCGTCGTATTCGACGGGAGCGGACTCTTTGCCCAGCCAACTCCTGGTGCCCGCACATTCGTGAAGCGAGTGATCGGCTTACCCGGAGAGCGCGTGACGTGCTGTGACGCGGATGGCCGACTGCTCGTTGAAGGTGTGGCCCTGGATGAGGGGGAGTACCTAAAGCCAGGAGACTCCGCTTCCGAATCACGGTTTGATGTCCTCGTACCTCCGGAGAAGGTTTGGGTGATGGGGGATCACCGCTCGGCTTCGGCCGATTCCCGGGCCTACTTAGGTGCGCCAGGCGGTGGGTTTATTCCGGTCGAGCGAATCGTTGGTAAGGCAAAATGGGTCATCTGGCCGCTATCGTCTGCCCGGTCAGTCCAATCCCCAACCTACGGGAGTCAACCCAAGTGACAACAGGGGATACAACAACGGCTGACACGGCTGACGGGGCTGATAAGAAGTCAGGTAGCGCCTGGAGCTTCGCACGTGAGGTCGTCATTGTTGTCGTGTGTGCGCTTGTGCTGTCGGTCGTCGTTCGCACGATCTTTGTGCAAGCTTTCTACGTGCCAAGCGCATCAATGGAGAACACGCTGCAGATCGACGACCGCATCCTGGCGTCGAAGATCACAACGTCTATTTCCGGCGTAAAGCGTGGCGAGATCATTGTATTCAAGGACCCAGGCGGTTGGCTGCCAAAGAGTAAGAGTGATGTTGGTCCCGTATCGCAAGTGTTGGAGTTCATCGGACTTCTGCCGTCCAGTGCGGGAGATGATCTGGTCAAGCGCGCGATTGCGCTCGGTGGTGATCGAATCATATGTTGCGATGCGAACGGTCAGATTGTCTTGAACGGTGTGGCCCTGAACGAGCCATACATCAAACGCAGGGGCGGTACTGACCAAGTCGCATTCGATGTGGTTGTCCCGCAGGATTCCGTCTTCGTGATGGGAGACAATCGAGGTGCATCCGCCGATTCCCGATACCACCTGCAACAAAATGACGGCGGTATTCCGTTGGGGAATGTCGTCGGACGAGTTGTGCTCAAGGTCTGGCCACTTGATCAGTTCGGCGTTGAATCAATCCCAGATGTTCCGTTTGGGAATCCGGCTTTAAGCGAGCAGGGCGTAGCGTCAGCTCCCCAGGTCGTTGTCCCGGGACGCTAGTGGCCATGTCAGTGAGAGTTCCCTCGCGCGCGCCCAGGCGCCGAATCCGAGGCAATGAGAATGATCTATTCCGGTACGAGCGGGCGCTGACGAGATCCGGTTTCTCTGCTATCGCCGGTATTGATGAGGCAGGGCGGGGAGCGTGTGCCGGCCCACTCGTTATCGGCGCGACTGTTTTGGATCCGAACTCCCGACCCCTGCTACGGGCTCTTGCTGAGCTGGATGATTCGAAGAAGCTAACGTCGTTAGCCCGCGAACGGGTTGCTGACCAGGTCAAGCAGTACGCCCGATCGTGGGCGACAGTAGCGATTCCGGCCAGCGAGGTTGATCGGATTGGGCTGCACGTCGCGAACATACGGGGAATGCGACAGGCATTAGCAAGGCTGTCGATCCGCCCGGACTACGCGTTGACTGATGGCTTCGCGGTTTCAGGCCTTCCGGTTCCAAACCTTGGGGTATGGAAAGGCGATCAGGTGTCTGGCTGCGTGTCTGCGGCAGGAGTACTGGCTAAAGTGACGCGCGACCACATGATGTCTGAACTCGATGGTCAGTGGCCCGAGTATGGCTTTGCGGGTCACAAGGGGTACGTCACATCCGTGCATCGGGAGAGGCTGGCCCATTTCGGGCCGAGTCCGGAGCACCGCCTTAGTTTTGCCCCAGTGCGCGCTGCTATCGGTGAGAGGTTACGGTCAGCCTACGAAGAAAGCGACCAGGAGGGTGCTGCGTGAGCACTGATGATCTAGAGCGATATGAGACAGAGATTGAGCTGGCCTTGTATCGCGACTATCGGGACGTTGTGGGTACGTTCGCCCACGTCGTCGAGACCGAACGTCGCTTCTATTTGACCAACGATGTTGACGTTACCGTGCACTCGTCACAAGGTGGCGAGGTCTATTTTGAGGTCAACATGACCGACGCGTGGGTATGGGATATGTATCGGCAGGCCCGGTTCGTTCGGAAGGTTCGTGTGCTCACATTTAAAGATGTGAACGTCGAGGATCTTGCTCGCACTGAGTCTCCGTAGTAGAACGGTTTTTTTGCGCTTTCCACATTGCGCGCCTTCGTTATTGGTTCATTGGGAGTAATCCACAGCGAGGATCTGACCAAGCACCCCACTAAGCGGTAGAGGGCATCCTGTTTGTCGGGGGTGGGGTCAATGTCGAGATCACCAGCAAGTCAGCCAAAGCGGCTTCGTTCGAAAGCACTCGGACGGTATGGCGAGGATGTTGCCGCGCGTTATCTGGGGGAATCCGGAATCGTCGTCATCGATCGGAACTGGCGCGGACCAAGCGGCGAGATCGACGTGGTGGGGCTTGACGGCCCGACCTTGGTCATCTGTGAGGTCAAAACCCGCACAGGTGATCGCTATGGCGGTCCAATCGCGGCGATCACGCCCGAGAAGCTTCAGCGCCTCCGCAGATTGGCGGGTGAATGGATCAGCGATCATCGGGTCGCCATTGATGGAGTACGGATTGACATCGTCGGTATCTGGCGACCTAAGCGTGGACCAGCTGATGTTCGTCATTTGATAGGAGTTCAGTAATGGGACTTGCCCGCACCTATTCGGCCGTTGTCGTCGGCGTCAGAGCCCATATTGTTGAGGTGGAGGCGCACCTCAGCGCTGGGCTTCCTTCATTGACCTTGATCGGACTGCCTGATACCTCGCTGAATGAGGCGCGCGATCGTGTTCGTGCCGCCCTGGTGAACTCAGGATTGAAGTGGCCCGATTGTCGTATTACCGTCGGGCTCAGTCCGGCCTGGCTACCCAAACGAGGATCGGGGCTAGACGTTGCGATTGCCCTCGCGATCCTCGCCGCCGACGGGCAAGTACCACACGAGATCATCGCGAGATTGGTATCGCTCGGAGAGCTCGGTCTGGACGGGCGGGTTCGTCCCGTCGCGGGGGCACTGGCGTCGGCTCTCGCTCTGCGTCGACTGCCAGGACGCCGGGCTGATGCCATCGTGGCTGGTTTAGAGGACGGCCACGTCCTCCAAGCTGTCCCTGAGATCGACGTGCTTCCAGTCGCGTCCCTACGTGCGCTAGTTGCGCGCCTGCGCGGTGAGCAGGAACCGGATGAGATTGATCGAGAACTGATGCTGGCCACTGCGCATGGGGCGTCGGCGCCCGGCAGTTACTCGGCGCCAACAAAGGATTTGGCGGAGGTTCGGGGGCAAGATGAGGCCAAGTTCGGTCTCGAGGTTGCGGCTGCCGGTCGGCACCATATTGCTTTTTTGGGGCGCGCCGGGGTAGGCAAGACGCTCCTTGCTGAGCGACTCCCAAGTCTACTGCCGGATTTGTCAGACGAGCCCGCACTTGAGGTGACGGCTATCCATCAGCTGACAGGGAAGTTCGCGCTACCCACGGGCGGCGGCCTGATCCGCCGACCTCCTTGGTTTGCGCCGCATCACACAGCATCCCGGGTGGCAATGGTCGGCGGCGGAACCGCTGACCGGCCATCGATCGGGATGGTGTCCTTGGCACATCACGGGGTGCTGTTCCTCGATGAAGCGGCAGAGTTTGAGCCCGCCGTGACCGACGCCTTACGGGAGCCTTTGGAGTCTGGCTCGGTGAGCGTCGCCCGAGCGGGGTTTCATTTGACTTTTCCAGCACGCTTCCAACTCGTCGTCGCAACTAATCCTTGTCCGTGTGGGAACGCGCTGGATACCCACCGTGGTGCGGTTTGCCGGTGCACCCCTGCTCAGCGGCGCCGTTACCTTTCGCGGCTCTCTGGCCCGCTATTAGACCGGGTCGACCTCCGGGTCGTATTGCGCCGACCGACGCTGGCAGCCATGGCCTCGACTCAGGGAGGGGAATCGTCGTCAACGATCGCGAAACGTGTTGAAAATGCCCGAGCTGTAATCGAGGCGCAGCTAGCGGGCACAGGCTGGTCATCAATGATCGAGGTGCCCTCAGAAGAGCTTCTGAAACGTTGGCCACTTTCGGTCGAGGCGCGTCGGGAACTAGATCTCGCGTGCCGGAACGACAGTCTGCGCGGTCGTGACCGGGTGGTTCGCGTTGCGTGGACGGTGGCGGCACTAGCCGATCGGCGGGCACCAGCGGTCGCCGATATCGCTACCGCTATCGCAATGCGAGCATCCGAGCAGGAGTGGGCAGCGTGATGTCGCGCCGCGGCCGAAGCGGCAATCAGCCCGCGAACGGTCCGCTAGTCAGCGAAGAAGACGTGGATGCGCGGCTGGCACTCTCCGCTGCCTTCGAACCTGGTCGCGAGTTAATCGGTCAAGCAGTTGCAGAGTTTGGCGCAGTTGCGGTTGTTGAGGAGCTCATCGCTGGACATGGCGATGCGGTTGGGCTGGCTGGGATACAGGACCGGTGGTCGAGTGCAGACTGGTTGGCAGCAGCTCGAGTAGAGCGGACTCAATGCGCGGATCGAGGAATAGCAATCGCTGTTCCGGGACAGCGAAGTTGGCCGACGCAACTAGATGACTTGGCTGATCGTTCGCCACTGGCATTACGGATCATGGGATCGGTACATTTGCGGACCGCCGCCGCGCGAAGTATCGCGATGGTTGGTGCCCGAGCCGCGACCAAGTACGGCCAGTGGGTTGCCGAGGACATGTCAGCCCAGCTAGCGGCGCTCGGCTGGTCAGTCATCTCTGGCGGAGCGTTCGGGATTGACGCTGCTTGTCATCACGGGGCTCTCGCCGTGGGCGGAGTCTCTATCGCGGTGAGTGCTGGCGGTGTTGATCGGGCGATCCCTGCGAGTAATTCGTCTCTCTTTCACCGTCTCTATCAATCAGGGGTGGTGGCTAGTGAGGTGCCGATCGGATCTCATCCGACCCGTCACAGATTCTTAATCCGCAATCGGGTGATTGCGGCACTGAGTCCGGCTGTTGTGGTCATCGAGGCGGCGACTCGCTCTGGGGCACTGGCCACCGCACGCGAGGCACTTGCGATGGGCCGCGCTGTGGCGGCAGTGCCGGGACCTGTCACCTCGGCGATGTCCGCTGGCGCTCATGCACTGGTGCGCGACACCGATGCGACCCTCGTCACGTCGGCGGACGAGGTTATCGAGCTAGTGATGCCTCCCGGTCAGAGATGGTCGCGCGATAGGCGTAACGAGTTGACATTCGATCAGGTGAGGCTGCTGGATGCCCTCAATTCTTCGCCCACGGAGCTTTCAGGGTTGGTCGCGTCGGTCAGGCGCTGTGAGCAAGACATGACGGCAGACGCTTTTCTTTTGGAACGCTGGGGGCTCATCAAGCGGGTGTCGAACGGATGGGTGATCGATCGGTGTACGAAAGCAAGGAAATGCCCGACGGCACTGTCCACCACGCCAACTGCTGACCCATTCGCCCGTGGCTAGCTATGCCCAGGAGGCGGCGGGTGCGGGGGTGCCTACCTGAGCGACTCCAACCTGAGCAACGCCTACCTGACCGACTCGAACCTGAGCAACACCGAGTGCACCTTGGAAACCCGCTATAGCGCCCCTTGGAAATCCGCTATTCAGCGGAATGGGGCGAACTTCGACCCGACTGGGCCGAACTTCTGGTTGGAAACAACGGGGCGCGGCCTATTTATTTGGACGCTTCTTCCTTGGCAGCGAGGGCCGCTTTCAGGTCCGCAATCTCATCGCTTTGTCTGCTCTTCTGACCTGCCAGGAGCTTCGTAGCTACCGCGCCTGTCAGGGATCCCAAAGCGGCGATTCCGGTAATCATCAGAACTGCGGCAACGAACCTCCCCTGTGTTGTTACTGGGAAGAAGTCACCATAACCAACGGTGGTAATCGTCACCAGTGACCACCACAGTGCCTCAGGAAAGCCGGTGATGTTGGCTTCCGGTGATTTACTTTCGGCATCCCGGACTGCCGCAGCTCCCACCAACCAAATAGTAGTAGTGATCAAGATAGTGGTGACGATGACCTTGTGAGGGTGTCCGCGAGTTGAGATAGCAAGCAGACGAATGATTGCACTGATGACCCGCAAGAACCTGAAAGCTGGCAGCGCGACGGCAAGCAAATCCAGCGGATGAGTCTTGACGAATTGCCAGCGGACACCCTTGGACACATACAGTCGAACCAGGTAATCGACCAGGAACAGAAACCACACAACGTAGCCGATGGATTCCGAGTAGATATATTTAGCACCGAGCCCGGCAGACCAGATGTAGCTGAACAACTGGACTGTCGCCGCAATCATCAGGGGATAGGCAGTTATGCGGTCCCAGCGGTCCCGAAATGCCAACCGTTCAGTCAGAGAGTGCACAGGGAGCTTTTTCCGCCGGTACCGCCTGCCGACGATGCCATAGATGCGACCGTACGCATTCCGAGCACCTGAGCGAGCATCATCCCGAACACCTTCAAAGATTACCGAAGCCAGCCTAAGCGCGACCACCACTTCCACAAAGTTTTCGCTTGCAATCTCTACCCGCGAAAGCTGGTGTGTTTCTCGTTAAGGTCTGTTCGTCTTCATTCGGTCACATATGAGAGCGAGAAGCAGGGTTAGTCCACCTGCTTTGAGCCCAGCGCGACGACTTCAGCGCTCGGAAATGATCCCCGTCGCTTTCGCAGGAGGATCAAAATGGCGGGGCGCCTAACGAGAGCACGAGTGACATGCCAAGGGCGGAGCGAGTTGATATTCGAACAGGCGGCAGGACGCGAACAGTGAATTTTTGCGAACTACCCGTCAGCGTTTGACGGCGCGCGCCGAAAGCGCCACGGTTATCTCATGACCGGTGCCAGGGACGAGCAAGGCGGCAGAACCACCGCTACGCTACCGCCTGAGTGGGCCGTCGCAGTTGTGGGATTTTGCGATTACCTAAAATTTGAGAAGCGCCGGAGCGAACATACTGTTCGCGCTTACCGCACCGACCTGCGAAGTCTCGCGGAGCATTCGCACCGCTACGCGGTGAACGATCCCGCTGATCTCTCGCTTTCGCTGCTGCGTAGTTGGCTCTCGGCTCAGACGGCGCGGTGCTCACGGTCCACAATCGCTCGTCGAGCAGCTTCGGCGCGGACCTTCACTTCGTGGATGTATGCGTCGGGTTTTTGCGTCACTGATGTGGGTTCGCGACTCGCTTCTCCCCGTATACCGCGTGCGCTTCCGACGGTCTTGCGGCAAGACCAGATGACTCAGGTACTTGATTCCGTTATTGCACCAGCCGGGCCAGCGACCTCCGAGGAAGCCAACATTGTCGGGATGCGAGATGCGGCGATCATGGAGCTTCTGTACGGATCTGCGTTGCGTGTGAGTGAGCTGTGTGGCCTTGATCTGGACGAAATCGATTTCGAGCGCAGGACTGTCCGGGTGCTGGGTAAGGGCAACAAACAACGTGTGGTGCCGATGGGCGGGCCGAGTGTGCGAGCACTACGGGACTGGATCCGCCACGGTCGACCGACCTGGGTGACCGCAGAGAGTAACGATGCGGTGTTTCTGGGACACAGAGGAAGACGCCTGGATCAGCGGGCTGCACGTCGAGTCGTGACGTCAGTAACAGAAGGAATTTCTGGTGTCCCAAAGATCGCTCCCCACGGGCTTCGGCACACCGCAGCCACCCACATCCTTGAGGGGGGTGCCGATTTGCGAACTGTCCAAGAGCTTCTCGGTCACGCCACCCTGTCCACAACTCAGCTCTATACCCACGTCTCTCTCGACCGTTTGAGGTCCAGTTATGAGCAAGCCCATCCGCGAGCATAGAGCCGTGATCCAGAAGCGACGTTCTGTTCAAGATGCTGGGCCGGGCAGAATAACTAATAATGAGGGGGTAACCAGGTGTGCGGAGTTCTGCTCCGCCGCTACAACGAAGGGCGGCGAGCCGAGACGGTGATAGCGACACCTCAAGCGAGTCCGCTCCCGGGCAGCCCGTTTAGTCCACGATGAGCGCCGAACCCAACATCTCACTGGCCGACGATAGTGAAGAGCGCCTTGCCAACCTATGGCGTGATTTTAAAGAGACCAACGATAAATCGCTACGGGAGCAACTGATCCTGCATTACTCGCCGCTGGTTAAGTATGTCGCCGGTCGTGTGGGCGTCGGACTGCCTAGCAATGTTGACCAAGCTGACCTCGTCTCCTACGGCATTTTTGGTTTGATGGATGCAATCGTTAAGTTCGATCTAGAGCGGACGATCAAGTTCGAGACGTACGCGATTAGCCGGATTCGCGGCGCGATTATCGATGAACTCCGCAGTATCGACTGGGTTCCTCGGTCAGTTCGCTCGAAAGCCAAGAACGTCGAGCGGGCGTATTCAGCCCTTGCGATAAGGCTCCAGCGCACCCCGTCGGAAGAAGAAGTAGCGGAAGAGATGGGGATCGACGTCGAGGCATTGCGCAAGATCTTCAGCGAGGTGTCGTTCGTCAACGTTGTGGCACTCGACGAGTTGATGCACGCAGGCGGCGATCGCGCAGACAGTACGACCTTGGGTGAATCACTGATGGACCCACGGGCAGAGGACCCAGTCTCAGTGTTCGAAGACGAGGAAACTAAGTACAACCTTGCCGACTCGGTTGCGGTATTACAGGAGCGAGAGAAGATCGTGGTCACGCTCTACTACTACGAAGGCCTCACTCTGAGCGAGATCGGTCAAGTGCTCGGCGTCTCAGAAAGTCGGGCGTGTCAACTACACACAAAAGCTGTTCTTCAACTCCGGGCGAAAATGGCGGATGCTGCCGAGGCCAGCTGAGCTGGGCATTACCTCGCCGCACCGCCAGTATCTAGCGACGATTTATCCGCGAACGAATACCCATCGAGATTCCGACTGCTGTCGCAATTGCGAGTAGTTCGACCCCAAGTGAGCGTGAGTCGCTTGTCTTCTGTCCCGTTAGCACTGGTGACCCATCTGTCTGCGCGCTCACCGAAGCAGTCGCCTGAGATTCAGTTATCTTCACTCTCGTTGTGGTGGGGAGCGCTGGGCTCGGCGGGGCGCCGTCAACACTCGGTCGTTCGAGTGTCATTGAGCGTCGTGACGCGTGTGTGCGTGGCGGCTTCAATACCGGGGGTAGACGATGCAGTAATAACAGGGGATCGAGGTAGGCATCACCTCGGCGCAATCCCCAATGCAGACAGCCGCCGCTGCAGTGCCCGCCCACACCTACGGTTCCTAGGACGTGG
>JBLHZE010000034.1:0-12178 GCA_047631015.1 Actinomycetes bacterium | reverse complement strand
TCTTGTTATATCGGTTGTAGTTCATCGCAATCACGAAGTTGTAGATCTGCTTGGGGTAGTGGATCTTGTAGCCGCCTTTTTCCCAGTACTTCGGCCCGTAGTGGTAGGGCATCGTTGTTCCAGGATTCCGTTTACGTCCACCGGTACTTGTCAGCCCGTAGACCCCCTTGGGCGTGCGCAGGCTGCCGGTCCACGGCGTCTTATGCCACCCTTTGAATCCGTTAAGACCCCACCATCCGCCGACCTTCACCCAGCAGCCGTCGGTCCGCTGCCATAGCTCTGTGTTGTTCTCGTCCGATCGTTTGCTGTAACCGCGAACCACAATGGCCTGAGATGACCTCCGCTTCATCTTCGCCCAGGTCTGGGGCCCAATCCCAGGAATCGTCGTCGCACAGAGCTCGTCAGGCTGCGTGACGACCGTAATGTCGTCGCCGGTCGCCACGGCGACGTTGCCGGGACTTAAAAGAGCAACGCTGAGCCCGGCTACCAGCCCGAGTGCGAGGGTTCGTTTCATGACTGTATGTGACCACATATCGATGGCTACCGCGCGCTGCGGGCGCGTGGTAGCCCAGGGTGATCAGTTAGCGGTAGGTGAGGCGGGTCGAGTGACGATTAGAGCCACGGCCGCTTCGAAGGTCCCTGAAATCCCTCGAGAAAATGGCGCATTCCACTATTTCTGCACGAGTAATCCGCTCGTCGTTACGGCGAGTTCCAGAAGGCAGCGAGCTCGACTGCATCCTGAGCGGCTTGCTCGTGGCCAAGAGCGAGCGCTTCGGGTACTGCCGCTGGATCCATAAGTTGCGCCAGGTCGAGCTTATGAGGCCCTCGGGCGTAAGCGGTAGTACCGGCTGCCCGCAGCGCTGCCAGTTCCGTCCGCAGGCTTCCTGGCTGGATTGTCATGATGGGTTCGGGCCCGGATTGCGAGGCGTCAAGCGAGAGGATCAGGGCACGCTGCGCGCCAGCCACCAGGTCACTATGAATCCCAGACCCACTGACTCCACCATCCATACACCATCGATCGTGGACGGGCTGTGGACTGAAGATTCCCGGCACTGCACTACTAGCCGCGGCCGCTCTGATCGCGGAGATGCCCGAATCGGTGGTGGCGACCAGGCGCTCACCGGTGTAGCAGTCAACGGTGGAAATCTTTAATGCAGTTGAGGGCCAACCGCGGGCGGCAATGGCGAAGCCGGTGCTGCGACGCATCTCGGCGGCTGTCGGCGTATGCGCAGCAAGTGCAGCAAATCCGATCTGCCGGATCGTGTCAGGGCGGGCATTGTCGGCGTCCCGAAACATATCCAGGGCACGAAGTTGGCTCGGATGGAAGTTGCTCGCCGGAGCCAAGAGGGCGACAAGTGCGGGTACTCGAGCTATCCAGTCCACCTGTTTATTGAAGCGTTTGAGGGCCCCGTTGGCCAGGATCGAGGCAACGACAGAACCTGCCGAGGTGCCAACGATTATTTCTGCCTCGTCTAGCCGAAGCCCTTGCTTGGCCAGACCATTGAGATAGGCAACCTGCCACGCCACGAAGTAGATGCCACCGCCGCCGAGAACGAGGGTGCGCTTCTTGCCAGCTCCATAACGCGCGCCGAAAGAGATCGGCACAGCGAGGGAGGTATCCGCTGGATCTTGTTGAGCTGCTGGGGATTGATTTTCGATCACGTGGTGATGCTATGGCCCCGTCGCGCTGGTAGCAATCCCGACCGAATACCGGACTCGCGCCAATCTCAGTAGCGGGATCAGTCGACGCGTCACGTCCGCGGCTCCTCAGTGTTTGGGCCGAAATACCGCGATTGACTCAACGTGTTTGGTCATGGGGAACAGATCGAATGCGAGCAGCTCTATGAGTTGGTAGCCGAGGCCGATAAATGTCTTCGCATCTCTTGCCAGTGCGACCGGATCACACGCGACGTATACGACGGATCGCGGTGTCAGATTGACGATGTTAGCGACGACCTGGGCGCCGGCACCCGCCCGTGGCGGGTCCAGAACGACGACATCCGCAGATTGCCCACGGCGAGCGATCCAGCTATCGACCCGCGAGCAGTGATGGTTCACTGACTCGATGTCATGGGTGTTGCGCCGAGCGAGGGCGACAGCGGATTTCTCGCCCTCAACGGCATCAACTCGACCGGTGATTCCGACCGCTTCGCCTAAGAAAGCTGCAAAGAGTCCGACCCCGCTGTAGAGGTCTAGGACGTGATCACCGAGCCGTACTCCTGCCAGTTCCATGACGTGGTCAACGAGCAGGGTGGGTGCTGCTGGGTGGACCTGCCAGAAACCGGTTAGCCCGACCTGGAACCGGCGGTCTCGAACCTGCTCGGTAAGAAGTGACCGTGCCCTCTCGTCCAGCGTCTGGTCTGTCTGGCCCGTATTCGAGTGCGCCGCGATAAGAGTCCGCGGCGGCTTCTGATCTCGCTGCGTTTCGATAGTGGCGGGAACCTCGGCACTCAGGTCGGCCACAGCCAGGGGACAGTCTGAGGCGGGAATGATCCGGTGGGATCTACCCGCCCGCAGGCCGACCTGTCCAGAGCTGCTGATGGCGTAGCGCATTCGAGTGCGCCAATGAAGCCCGTCATCACCAGATTCGTCCAGGGGTGAATCTGGCTGAGCGGGCGCAGCTCGAACGATGACCGCCTCGGCCAAGGGCACGCCGCCGATCTCGGAGATTCCGCCAGTGCGTGTCAGGGCATCAATAATGACCGTCGCCTTGATCCGGCGTTGTGCGGGCAGACTCGCGTGCTGCCAATCGCAGCCACCACATTCGCGAGCTATTTGGCACGGTGGCACGACACGATCTGGCGAGGCGGCAATGATCTCGCCCGCATCTGCGCGTAGGAAAGCTCCGCCTTTGCCGTAGCCAGTGACGCTCGCAGTGACATGTTCACCAGGAAGAGCGTCGCGGACAAAGACCACTCGACCTTCGAACCGCGCAATACATTGACCACCAGCTACTGGGTCACCCACCTCGAGCTCGATGGACTCGCCTATTTCCGGCGGTTGGGTCGTTGGAACGATGCGGGCCACGCAGACACTGTCTCACCGCTCACACATCCATCCAACACTCGCCGGAGCCGATACCGGCAGCGCGCTTTATATGAGGACGTCGAGCCGAGGGTGGCCGAGCGTGGAATCGGGTTCGAGTGAAACATCCCAGTCGCATCTCCGGCAGTACTCGGCTACCTCTGCCGGTGACTGAAGATCGGCGTGAGCAGTTGCCAGTGCCCGCGCGAGTTTGCCTTTGGCCGCTTTGTTGTGATGGCTGACCGCAGTCTTGGCACCACTGGCACCTCGCTGCCAGATCTTGACAGTGAGGGTTGACGCCTCTCGATCCTTGGGGATGGGCCAGAAGCTGACGTAGGTACCAGATCGAAAGTCAACGATCAGCTCGTGGCCAAGGACGGGAGCGGTACTGCGGGATAGAGCCTTGCGCCAATGTGTGCTGACCTTCCCAATCCGCGGCAACGTGACCGACCCAGAAAGGCGATACGCCGGAATCGCATCATCCGGGCGCACAAACCCGAAGAGACTTGAGGTGATCAGTATCCGCTCCAAGGCGGACGTGCGGCGGTCGGTGGCAAGATCGTTGAGTCCGAGCGCTGCGTGAAGCACTCCGCTGTAGACCTCGCGAGCAGGAGCAGTCGGCGCCGACTCAATCTCGCTGTTGAGGGCCAGCTCGGACACTTGCCCGGCGGAAAGCCCCAAAACTGCCAAAGCCCGTTTCTGGCCACCTCGGCTTAGCTTCACCAGCTCGCGGATCATCTGCTGGCGACTAATCGCTAATTCCGCGAACGGCAACCCGGCAAGGTTCAGGCAGGTGCCACGCGTCGGAGTTAGTTTTCCTTCTGACGGCGGCAGTAGCAGGATCAATTCTTCCTCATTCTCCGTACGTGTGAAATGGTGATAACGAGCGCTGAGTGATCAACCGCAATTAGATTCGGATGATCGTGAGGCTTAGTGAGCAGCCGACAAAGGAAGGATACCGAGTCCATGCGGGGACAAGGCAAGGGTCACATCGTGATACCGCACCCCACGGTCTCGATACTTCCGCAGCCAACCCCGCTGCACCGGCTCTCACGGCTATCAGACGAGCTGGGACGCGAGCTCTGGATCAAACGTGACGACCTCACTGCCGTTGGTGTCGGCGGTAACAAAATCCGCAAACTTGAGTACCTGTTGGGTGAGGCCGATGATGCTGGCGCCGATGTGCTTGTGACGGTCGGCGCCGTTCAGTCCAACCACTGCCGCGCTGTCGCTGCTGCCGCCAGTCTCACCGGCCGTGACTGTCACCTCGTTTTCGCCGGGGCGGAGCCTGAGACGGTAACCGGCAACCTACTCCTGGACGAGTATTTGGGAGCAACAGTTGAGTACGTTCCGGGGGCTGGGTGGCCGGAGATCTTCGGTGCCGCTGAGGCCGCGTGCCAACGGTTGCGGGGACAGGGGCGACGGACTTATCTCATGCCCGCCGGGGGATCGACGGTGACGGGTTCGCTGGGCTACGCGAATGCCTATCGCGAGTTCCTCGAGCAATGCTCGGCCGCCAGATTGGAGCCCAGCGCGGTTGTGCACGCGAGTGGATCCGGTGGTACCCAAGCAGGACTGATCGTAGGCCGCGAACTTCTTGGTGGGGAGTCGTGGATTATCGGCGTTGGCGTATCGCTGGATACGGAGCTGATGGCCCCAATTAGTGACGGACTTGCTGATGCACTCCTGCGCGAGTTGGGTGCCGAGGTTGGTGTGCGCCAGCCCGCCACTGTTCTATCGGGTTACCGCGGCTCGAATTACGGCATCGAAACACAGGCTGGTCGGGAAGCGTTGATGTTGATGCTCCGACGAGAAGGGATTCTGCTAGATCCGGTCTACACAGCGAAGGCATTTGCCGCGATCGTCGCCGAAGACCCGGCCCTACCCGAGGGACCGATTGTCTTCTGGCATACGGGCGGTGCTCCGGCGGTCTTTGCCCGCGAGTCAACGAGTGAGTAGCGAGGTTGAGGTGGATACCAATCTGACGTTCGCGGTTATCGGTGCCGGCGCAGTCGGCGGCTACTACGGGGCAATGTTGGCGCGCGCTGGACACGAGGTCCACTTTCTGGCACGTAACCATGCGCCAGATATGAACCGCAACGGTATTGAGGTGCTGTCGCCTCATGGTGACTTCACGGTTGCACCTGTTCATGCGCACCCGACCTGGGACACCGTGCCGACCTGCGATGTTGTCATTGTCGCTGTGAAGGCCACGGCTAACGACGATGTGTTTGCCAGAGTGTCGACCGTCGTGAAATCAAATGGGGTGGTGCTGCTCATCCAAAACGGGATTGGCTCGGAACTCCACCTGACAGCGCACCTACCCGATTCAGTTGAGATTGTCGGTGGGTTGGCCTTCATTGGAGCGGAGAAGACCGGCTCGAACCAGGTCTCTCACTCCAACTATGGCGCATTGACTCTCGGCGTATTCGCTGCCGACTACGGACAAGCGCAGTCGGACACTCGTTTTATAGATCTGACGGATGCGCTAACCAATTCTGGAGTCATCACCCACGTCAGCGACAACCTGCTGGCAGCAAGGTGGCAGAAGCTCATCTGGAATATTCCGTTCAGTGCTCTGTCGGTTATCCTCGATGCGACGACAGCCGAGCTGATCGGCCATCCTGCGACCTATCGGTTGGCGCAGACCATGATGGATGAAGTGATGGTCGCTGCCGCTGCGGACGGTTGCCCACTTCCGGCGGATCTCCCCGACGGCATGCTTGCGGCGACGAGGTCAATGAAGCCCTACTCCACAAGTATGAAAGTGGACTTCAATGCTGGGCGTTCACTGGAGTATGAAGCTATAGCGGGTGGGGCATTGGCCCGCGCGCGCGCCACCAACACACCGATGCCAACCCTCGAGGCGATCTACCGTCAACTGGCTTTTATTGATTCGCAAATCAGAGGGCTCTAGCCACGAAACCGAACGTGCTCGTCGGCCCATGGTCTCTACTCGTGGGTCACAGGCCGTTGAAGCCTGAGGAGCGGCGTGGGTATTCCGGAGACAGTCTCTGCGGTACGCCTCCGGCGTTTGCGTTCCGGCGGCGCCGTCAGCATGCTTGTGGCTATGGCATCTATTTGGCGTGGGTCACTGAGCTTCGGGCTGGTCAATGTCCAGGTGAAAGTCCACCCGGCGACTCAGGACAACGCAGTGTCTTTTCACCAGGTCCATGCCGCAGATGGTGGCCGAGTCCGCTACCGCCGAGTGTGCGAAGTCTGCGCGGAGACAGTCGAATACCGTGACCTCGCCAAGGCATTCGAATCGAGTTCGGGTCAGAGCGTCATTGTGACCGAGGATGATCTAGCGTCACTGCCGGCCGGACGTACCCGCGAGATCGATGTTGTGGAGTTTGTGCCATCGAGCGAGGTTGATCCGATTCTGTTTGACCGTAGTTACTACCTGGAGCCGGAGCAACTCTCGATACGCCCGTATGTCCTCCTTCGGCAGGCCTTAGAGCGCACCGAACGTACGGCGATCGCTCATGTTGCGCTGCGGAATAGGACCCGGCTTGCAGCTTTACGGGTCTACCAAGACGTCATCATGTTGCAGACCATGTTGTGGCGCGACGAGGTCCGCGCTGCCGACTTCGCCGTACTCCGCGATATCGATATTGAGCCCCGCGAGCAAGAGTTGAAGATGGCCGCGTCCCTGATCGAGACGCTGGAGGGCGATTTTGAGCCCGAGAAGTACACCGATCGATACCGCGTCGACCTCCTTTCGTTGATCGATCGTAAGTTGACCGACCAAGAGGACGTCGTTACGCCGTCAGAGCAGGACCAGGGTGGGTCTGAGCCCACGAATGTCGTGGATCTCATGAGCGCGCTGCAAGCGAGTATCGATCAGAATAATGCGTCACGGACGGGCAGTGATGATGGCTAGCTGCTCTGTGCCGCCAGTAGATCGCCCATCGAATCGATTCGTGCCAGCACCTGCTGGTAGCTGAGCTGTTGTAAAGAGGACGGGTCGGCAACCCCACGGGAGAGTTCATCCCAGGTGCGTGGCGCCGCAACCATTGGGAACTCCCGCCCGCGCATCGAGTACGGGGTAATCGTGGTTTTTGCGAGGTTGTTCTGGCTCCAGTCGATGAAGACTTTACCCACGCGATCGGCCCGGGCCATCGTGTCTAGCGCCAGCTCGGGAACTTTGGCGGCGAGTCGGCTAGCTAGTGTCCGCGCATAGCCATCGCAGGCGTCAGGATCAAATGCAGCTAGCGAGACATAGAGGTGCATTCCTTTGCCGCCGCTGGTGACCGGATGGACGTCAGTCAGACCA
The DNA here is from genome assembly GCA_047631015.1 of Actinomycetes bacterium. Taxonomy (GTDB): domain Bacteria; phylum Actinomycetota; class Actinomycetes; order S36-B12; family UBA10799; genus UBA10799. The sequence goes on along the minus strand of JBLHZE010000034.1, from coordinate 4,878 downwards.
TCGGCGGCCAGCAGATCGCGAGCGAAAAGAGCCACCTGTGCACACTGCGCCAAGCCTGCGGGTTCGCCTGGATCCAGATCAATCACAAGCCGATCAGGCGGCAGCCGGCGGTCATTCGCGAGGTCGTACTTCCACTGTGGAACGTGAAGCTCAAGGGCGGCCCCCTGAACGAGCCACAACAGTGTTGCCGGGTTGTTAATGAGGGGGTATCGCACGAGACGGTTCTTGTGCTGAAGCGTTGCGGTCGCTATCCAGTCAGGGGCGTAGCTCGGCAGGTTCTTTTCGAAGAATGATGTCGATTCGACCCCATCGGGCCAGCGCTTGCGCGTCGCTGGTCGATTGGCTGCGTAGAGAATCAGTAGTGGCGCCACGGCGGCGTAGTAGTGCAGCACGTCATTCTTCGTGGTTTTGCTGCGCGGATAAAGAATTTTGTTGAGATTACTAATCTTGAACTCATGCCCATCCACCGTGATGTGCTGATCACTGGCTGCCATATCGAAGACTTCTACTCACGAACCACTGGTGGAACGGATAGCGGTGAAGACCCGGCAGATATACGGAATCGTGAATTCTTCACTGTCTCTCAGATCCGGATGAGTCAGCGCCAAGTTGCGGACATCCTCTTTTATCCGGTCGCTGTCTGGGTTCAGCGCGACCTGAGAGAACGTCCCAATCAGGCCGACAAGCGACTCAGCTGTCACCGGTTTTTGGTAGCTGAACTCGTGCGCGGTGAGCTCGCTGAGGGGCGGATCCAGTTTGGGTGATCCGTGAGTCGCGCACCATTCGTAGGATTCGGGCCTATCGACGACCGTTGACAGCGCGGCGACCCAGGGAACACGGTCGTCTTGCAGATTCCAGATGATCCCCAGAACTCCACCCGGCTTGAGGACTCGGAAGATCTCGGCTGCTGCCTTTTCTTGATCGACCCAGTGCCACATTTGGGCGCCCACTACGAGGTCAATGCTGGCATCGGAGACGGGCAAGTCCTCCGCAGTTCCAGGTAATGCACTAATCAACCCAGGTTTCGCACCGAGTAGTCCGCGCATCTGCGCATCCGGTTCCACGGCCACCACATCGCAGCCATGTGCGATAAACCCGACTGACAACTGGCCGGTCCCGGCACCGATATCCAAGACCCGCAGCGGTTTGCGCCCCGGTGCCATATGTATCAATAAGTCAAAGAGTTCCGATGGGTAGCCGGGTCGGTATCGGTCGTATTCGTTTGCCCAGGCACCAAATGAACGGCGTGGCTGTTCGGATCGCGACGTGCCCAGCTGTGGGGCCTCGTGGTCTAGTCTCTCTGATTGAGTCACAGTTTCCTCGCGCTGTTAGGTCGTTGGGTTCAAAACGAGCTTCCCGACGGTGGAGCGCGAACGTAAATCGTGATGAGCCTTGCGCGCATCGGCCAGTGGATACTCGCCGCCAGCCACTATCCGCAGTTTGTGGTCGAGGCAAAGGTCAAAGAGTTCCTGCATGGCGGTGCCGATGACATTGCCGGGTAGGAGGAACGCGTGTGGCAGCCACATTCCGGCAATCGTCGTTGAGTGCGCTAGCAGGTTTGCAGGTGCGATTGGTTTTGGAGTTTCCCGGCTGGCCTGCCCGTAGAATCCGAGGCGGCCAAACGGAGCAAGTGCCGCGATGCTCTGATCGGTCACGCGGCCGCCGGTCATGTCCAAGATGACATCGACGCGCTTACCGTCGTTCGCCTCACGAATCGCTGCAGTCATGTCTTCGGCGCGCGAGTCGATAGCGACATCGGCGCCAAGATCAATCGCGAGCTTTCGCTTCTTCTTGGTGCTGGCGGTCGCAATCACCCTGCCTGCGCCAAAGGCCTTTGCTAACTGAACTGCAATCGACCCGACTCCACCCGCGGCAGCGTGAACGACGACAGACTCCTGGGGGGCGAGGTGAGTACTTCGGCGCAGGAGCAACCACGCCGTTGTGCCTTGAACGACCATGGCCAGGGCCTCAACATCGTTAATGCCCTCGGGTACTTCAAAGCTGGTAAATCGAGAAGCAGCCGCCCGCTCCGCGTAGCCCCCACTGGCAACGAGCGCGACGAACCGGCGTCCGCGGTCGTCAAGCCCGACGACTTCACCTCCGGGGATGACTGGGAGCTTGGTGGGCGAGAGGTAGGTGTCCTCTATCTGGTGCGTATCGGCATAGTTCACCCCTGCCCGGCTGACGTGCAAAAGCATCTCGTTGTCGGCAGGGACCGGGTCTGGCACGTCAGCGACATTTAGGACCTCAGGTCCACCGAATTCGGTGATCTGGATTGCTCGCATTGCAGTGCACCTCTTGTCTCTTTTTGACGATACGTCAAACTGTTAGTTGGGGGTGTTCGCCAGCCTACGGGCTCAGTGAGTAGATCGGCTACTTGCAATCCGCGAGCGCTCTGGCTGGGATGTACGTGCGATATAGAGGATGTGAACACGTTGAGTAAGTGGACGGTAGAATCGATAGGCGATCAGACTGCAAAGACTGTGGTGGTCACGGGGGCGAACTCCGGGGTGGGGTTGCACACCGCGGCCGCGCTGGTTGCGAACGGCGCGAATGTGATCATGGCCTGCCGAGATCTGACCCGGTCCGCTGATGCCCTCGGGCAGGTTCGATCAGCCGGAGCCGGGACTGCGGAGCTCCGCGTTCTTGACTTGGCGGATCTGGATTCGGTGCGGGCATTCGCTGAACAGTTCGCAGCGGAATTCGATCAGCTCGATGTTCTGGTGAACAACGCTGGCATCATGGGTGGACGTCGTCGCAATACCGCTCAGGGGCTGGAACTGCAGATGGGAACAAACCACCTCGGCCACTTTGCTCTGACTGCGCAGCTATGGCCGCAGCTGTCCGCGGCTCCACGGGCTCGAGTTGTCGCGTTGTCCTCGCTCGCGGCTCGCGGCGGAACCCTGGACGCGGACATGGATGCGAAGGTCCTGGTTGATCCGGATCCGTACAAAGAGATGGCTGTCTACTCGAATACGAAGCAGGCGAACTTGCTATTCGCCCAAGAGTTGCATCGACGATCAGTAGGTTCGGGAGCGCGGGTCGAGTCCGTTGCGGCACATCCGGGTGTAAGCGCAACGAACCTCGCGACGGTCCAACTCAAAGACCGCAAGATTGGCTTTCTAGCTCCAGCTCTCGACGGGTTGGCCAAGCTACTCCTGCAGGGATCAGCCGCGGGTGCCACTCCGGCTATTCGAGCAGCGACCGACGAGACGGTATCTAGCGGATCATTTGTTGGACCCGACTCGCTTGGCCAGTCCCGCGGTGCCCCCGAGGTTATTAGCGTTTACAAGACCGGACGCGACGAGGCGACTGCTGCCGAGCTCTGGGCGCTATCCCAAGAGATCACTGACACATCTCTGCTCAGCTAGATCTTAGCGCTCAGTTAGTGCGCGGGCCGGGGCAGAAAGTCCGGCAAGGCCGTTGGCCGGGTGCTTTCCTGGCATTGACTGGTTGACCACAGACACGGCGTCCGTTCCGCTGGTCAATGCTCGGACTAAGCAGTCGGCGAACGAAAGAGCGGGCAGGCTATGCCCCGACAGGCACGTCGTCGTCTGCTGCTGCGGTGTCATCTTCGGTTGAGTCCTTCGGGAGCCCGAAGCTAACCAGCAAACCAAAGAAGACGAAGATGGCAGCGACGAGTGCGGTAATTCTGGCTGACTCGGTGTAGGCATCTTTGGAGTCGGCCACGACGGTCGAAAGCGCTGGGTTCTCCTCCATTTTGACAATCGATTGCCCGGCACTAGTCCGAACACTGTTGACGATTTCGGCACTTTGCGAGGTAGTGAGACCCGGCACGTCTTCGAGTTCGTTAGACAAGGCTGTCGAAAGTCCGGTAAACAGCACCGCACCCAATACGGCAGCGCCTAGAGCCGAACCAATCTGCCGGAAGGTGGAGGTCATTGCTGATGCTTGACCGCTCTTCTCCAGAGGCACATCAGCGAGCACGACGTTGGTGAGCTGAGCGGAGGCGAAGCCAACTCCGAGACCGTAGATCACCAACGGGATTGCCATCCACCACGGCGAGCGGTCAACGCTGAAGGACCAGCCGATACCAAGAATGCCGATGATTTCCAGTCCCATACCAATTCGCACGACTTGGGTTGATCCGAAGCGGGCCGAGACATGCCGCGCGCTGCCACCAGCGGTGAGGGCACCGATCGCGAGGAAGGCGATAAGGGCACCGGTCGTCAGGGGGTCAAGTCCCGCGACCGATTGGAGCCAGAGCGGGAGCACAAAGAGGATCCCGAACTCACCCAAGCTAACAACGAGGGCAACAATATTTCCGAAGCCATATCGCCGAATCTTGAACAGTTCTAGATCCACCAGTGGTGTCTTATCGGTTTTTCCGCGCTCAGCTTCGAATACAACGAGCGCTACCAGAAGCAGCGCGCCGAGTACAAATACCACCGGAACAATTGAGATTCCACCGGTATCCAAGGTGATAGGACCGAGCTCAAAGTTCGCGATTGCCTGCCACCAGCCGTATTGTTGACCCTCGATCAGGCCGTAGACGATGAACGCGAGACCAAAAGATGACAGCAGCACGCCGATGACATCGATCTTGCCGACGGAAGCGACCTTGGTTTCCGGAACCGCCTTCATTACGAGGATGGCGGAGATAATGGCGATAGGGACATTGATATAGAACGCCCAGCGCCAGGAGAAGTCCTGAGCAAGCCAGCCGCCAAGGAGGGGTCCAAGAGCGGCAGCGCCACCAAAGACCGCACCCCAGAGGCCGAAGGCAACTGCGCGGTTCTTACCAGTGAACAAGACGTTGATGACCGCAATGGAGCTCGGCAGCATCATCGATGCGCCAATCGCCTGAATCGCGCGCGCGCCAATCAGGAAGCCGCTGTCTTGGGAAGATCCACTCAA
>JBLHZE010000033.1:0-12317 GCA_047631015.1 Actinomycetes bacterium | reverse complement strand
AATCACCGCAGAAGCCACCGAATCGGAACCTAGCTAACCGCTCGACATAGCCTGACGTAATTCGTTTCGCAAGACCTTCCCCATGGCGTTGCGTGGGAGTTCGTCCCGTCGCAGATAAGTTTTTGGTCGCTGGAAGGGTGCAAGAAGGCGTTCACAGAACTCGTCAAGCTCAGCGTTGGTGAGGTCCTCACGTGCCGGATTGCAGACAATGGCAGCGCAAACTCGCTGACCCCACCTCTCGTCATCAACCCCAAAGACAGCCGCATCCGCGATCCGAGGGTGCTCAAGTAGGACTTGTTCCACCTGCGCGGGATAGACGTTCACCCCGCCACTGATGATGAGGTCTTCTCGTCGACCATCGAGGTACAGATAGCCGTCGTCGTCCAACCGCCCGAGGTCACCAACCGTGAACGCGCGTCCACTCGCAGTCGCGCGCCAGGCGGCAGCGGACTTCTCCGGATCTTTCCAATACTCGAATGCGGTGTAGTCCGGGGTCTCACACCAGATCGTCTCTTCGTCGATAAAAAGCGAGCGCCCTGGACGCGCCCGCCCGAGAGTCCCTGGGCGCTCCTCCCACTCCCGACCTGAGCACCAGGTGAACTGGCCCTCGCTTGACCCGTAGAACTCCCATGTTGAGTCCAAACCGGCCCACTGATGGATCCGCCGTTTTAGCTCGGGTGGGCAGGTAGAGCCGGCGTGGGCAAGTCGTCGGTACGGTGATTCGGGCAAATCCGGCAGATCAAGGAGGCGTTGTAAGTGGGTTGGCACCACGAACGCTGTTGTGGGCTTCTCCGTCGCGAGGGCGCGACTGATCAGCACGGGATCGAAACCGCCCGGGAGCAGAACCGAACCACCCGAGAGGAGCATGAGCAATGCGAAGCGCAGTGGCCCGGAGTGGGCCAACGGTCCATGTACAAGGGTGCTGTCGCCGGAGTCGAACCTCCACATCTCGAGTTCGTCAGCCCACCATCGCGTGAGCTGATCAGTCGGGAGGAAACCTGTCCATACCCCTTTAGGAGTGCCAGTGGTGCCCGATGTGTAGTGCATCGGCCGAGCTATCAGGTCTGGACTCAGCTCGGTGCCGACGGTGCTTCGTGGTTCGAGTAACTCGGCAACCTGTGCGTCCATCGCGATCTCCAGCGTTGGCTCGCTGTTGGCGATGACGTACTCGCGCTCGCGCGGTGCGAGTAGAGGGTTCACGAGCACCGGGATCACACCGATTCGTAGCATGCCGAGGACGAGTGTGAGCAGGTCAGCGTGTTGCTGTGCGCCCAACACTGGGTTGGCGATCGGGGGAAGGCTGATCGTGACCCGCTGCCCTGCTCGCACCCCGCGGGACAGTAACCCAGCCGCGGCATATTGGGCGCCACGCTCAGCATTAGCCGCAGTTAGTCGACGCACGGAGCGAGGCTACCGGAGATCACTGGTCAAGCTGTGCCCGATGACGGGAGCGAAGCCGCATGAGCAGCCGCAACGGCGCGTCTGGTTAGCTCGGCAACCACGTAGAGTAGCCCGTATGGCCCGCCCGATTACCGATCTGCAGCGAACAGTGGCGCCATTCGAAGTTATCAGCGATTACGTACCCGCAGGTGACCAACCGGCAGCAATCGCTGAGCTTGTCACCCGAATCGAACGGGGCGACGAGAGCGCGGTATTGCTCGGCGCAACCGGCACGGGTAAGAGCGCCACGACGGCGTGGCTTATCGAGAAGCTTCAAAGGCCGACATTGGTGATGGCTCCGAATAAGACACTGGCGGCGCAACTCGCTAACGAGTTTCGTGAGCTCTTGCCGAACAACGCGGTTGAGTACTTCGTCTCGTACTACGACTACTACCAACCCGAGGCCTACATCCCGCAAAGCGATACCTACATCGAGAAGGACTCCTCGATCAACGAGGAGGTGGAGCGCCTTCGGCACAGCGCGACGAACTCACTGCTGACCCGTCGGGACTGCATCGTTGTCGCCTCAGTCAGCGCGATCTATGGTCTCGGGACGCCCCAGGAGTACATCGACCGGATGATCCGCCTACGGGTTGGTGAGGAGCACGATCGCGATGCGATTCTGCGACGGCTCGTTCAAATCCAGTACACCCGCAACGACCTAGCGTTCACTCGTGGCACGTTTCGGGTTCGCGGCGACACTTTGGAGATCTTTCCGGTGTATGAGGAGCACCCGGTTCGGATCGAGTTCTTCGGTGACACGGTTGAGCGCTTGATGACGTTACACCCGGTTACTGGCGAGATCATTACCGAGGATTCCGAGCTCTACATCTTTCCGGCCACTCACTATGTTGCCGGTCCCGAACGAATGGAACGAGCGATTGCTGGGATCGAGACGGAACTAGCCGATCGACTCCAGGAGCTGGAGAAGCAGAACCACCTCCTGGAAGCTCAACGGCTTCGGATGCGCACGGAGTATGACCTAGAGATGATGCAGCAAATCGGCTTCTGTTCCGGAATCGAGAACTACAGCCGCCATATTGACGGTCGCGAGAAGGGCTCGTCACCCAACTGCCTGCTTGACTATTTCCCTGAGGACTTCCTGCTTGTGGTTGACGAATCGCATGTGACGGTCCCGCAGATTGGCGGTATGTACGAGGGGGATATGTCCCGTAAGCGGATGCTCGTGGACCACGGCTTCCGCCTCCCGAGCGCGATGGACAACCGACCACTGCGCTGGGAGGAGTTCGTGAAGCGAATTGGCCAGACCGTCTACCTGTCCGCAACCCCGGGGCCGTATGAACTGGCGAAGGTGCAAAACGACGTTGTTGAGCAGGTGATTCGACCGACCGGCCTACTAGATCCGGAGATCATCGTGAAGCCGACGAAAGGTCAGATCGATGATCTGCTGGGTGAGATTCAGCAACGGGTCGAGATTAATGAGCGGGTTCTGGTCACGACTCTGACGAAAAAGATGGCCGAAGACCTCACGGACTACCTGCTCGAGAATGGCGTTCGCGCGCGTTACCTGCACTCGGAGGTCGACACCTTGCGCAGGATGGAGTTATTGCGCGAGTTACGGCAGGGGGAGTACGACGTCCTCGTCGGCATTAACCTCCTGCGAGAGGGATTGGATCTGCCTGAGGTCAGCATGGTGGCGATTTTGGATGCAGATAAGGAAGGTTTCCTACGCAGCGAACGGAGTCTTATTCAGACCATCGGACGCGCAGCCCGCAACGTTTCGGGTCAAGTTCACATGTACGCGGACCGGATCACGGACTCTATGGCCAAGGCGATCGACGAGACGAATCGGCGTCGGGTCAAGCAGATCGCCTACAACAAAGAACGGGGAGTTGATCCGCAGCCGTTGCGCAAGAAGATCGCCGACATCACGGATCTGATCAGCAAAGAAGACGCTGACACCGAGGAGCTGCTCGGAGGTTCCGGTCGGAGCCGCTCGCGTGGTCGAGTGGCTGGGTCAGATATGCGGTCGCGATCAAAGTCGGCGGACGGTGTCGGCCCTATGGATTCCGATGGCATGCCCGCCAAGGACCTTGTCGATCTCATCACGAGATTGGCTGAGCAGATGCACACGGCGGCAGCAGAGCTTCAGTTTGAACTCGCTGCCCGGTACCGCGACGAGATCTCGGATCTGAAGAAGGAACTCCGCCAAATGCGCGAAGCAGGTCACGGGTGATCGTCGCCGATTGGGTCTGGGCGGTCACAATCGGCGGGTTCGTCGTCGTCATCGTTGCTGATCTTCTTCTGGTTGACTCGCGACCGCACGTATTCGGGACGCGGGAGGCAACCAAGTGGGTGCTGATATACGTCAGCGCTGCCATCTTGTTCGGGATAAGCCTCTTTTTTTGGCAGAGCCCGCAGTACGCGGGCGAGTTCTTCGCCGGATACCTCACGGAATACTCGCTGAGTATCGACAACCTGTTCGTCTTCGTCGTGTTGATCGCCAGCTTTGCTGTCCCGAAAGAACTGCAACACCGCGTCCTGCTTATCGGCGTAGTGATCGCACTGATTCTGCGGACGGGCCTCATCGTCGTCGGGGCCGCACTGATCACGAAGTTCCTCTGGGTCTTCTTTATTTTTGGGGCGTTCCTCCTGTGGACCGCGTGGAAGGTCTGGCGATCCGGCGACGCCCCAGATGAAGCGGAATCCGAGGCCGCCGAGAACGCTGTCGTTCGGTTCATCAAAAAGCGTGTTCCTTCAACAGATGAGTACATCGGTCACAAGCTGGTCGCAAAGGTCGGTGGTCGCCGTGTCGTCACACCGATGCTGTTCGTCGTTGTTGCGATTGGCACCACGGACCTGCTGTTCGCCCTGGACTCAATCCCGGCGGTCTTCGGTCTCACCCAAGAGGTCTACATCGTCTTCACCGTCAACGCCTTCGCACTCATGGGTCTGCGCCAACTCTACTTCTTGTTGTACGGGCTGCTAGATCGGCTGATCTATCTCAATCGTGGCCTGGCACTGATCTTGGGCTATATCGGTATCAAGCTAGTGCTCGAGGCCGCTCACACCACGATCGACGACGCGATACCCACTCTCGGAACGATTTTCTCGTTGGTGTTTATTGTTCTTGTACTCGTCATAACAGCTGTGTGGTCCATCTGGGCCGTTCGAAGACATCCGGAGCTTGCTCCGTCACCGCCAGGAGATGCAAATGGGTGAGGTTTCGCTGCTCGTCTGGGGTCTCACGATCTTGGGCGTGGTCCTCATCTTCGTGCTGGACTTCTACACCGTCACTCGCACGCCACACGTGGTGGGCATGGGCGAGGCAGCCCGGTGGTCGATCTTCTATATCGCGCTGGCGACTGCCTTTGGGTTAGGTGTGCTGTATTTCAACGGCAGTCAGGCTGGCACGGAGTTCTTCGCCGCCTACCTGGTGGAGAAGAGCCTGTCGGTCGACAACCTATTCGTTTTCGCCATCATTCTTGCCCAGTTCGCTGTTCCCTCAGAGCTCCAGCAACGGGTCCTCCTTATCGGTATCGCAATGGCGCTGGTGATGCGCGCGATCTTCATCGCGATTGGCGCAGCAGCGTTGTCCGCCTTCGCCTTCACATTCGTGATTTTCGGAGCGCTCCTCATCTGGACCGGCATCCAGCTGGCGCGTCACCGCAACGAGGATCCTGATCCGTCGGACAACCTACTCGTGCGCCAGGTTCGCAAACGTTACCCGTTCACCGACGCCTACCACGGCACGGCGATGTTCATCCGCGAGAAGGGAAAGCGGGTTGCAACCCCGATGCTGCTCGTGATTGTCGCGATCGGCTCCACCGACCTCTTGTTCGCGCTTGATTCCATTCCAGCGACGTTTGGCGTGACACAGAGTCCCTACCTCGTCTTTACGGCAAACGCGTTTGCCCTCTTCGGGCTTCGAGCGCTGTACTTCCTCATCAAGGGGCTCTTGGATCGCCTGATCTATCTGTCGCTCGGTCTCGCGGCAATCCTGGTGTTTATCGGTGTGAAGCTGATTCTCACGTGGGCACACGAAACGTGGTCAGAGGTGCCCAAGATTCCGACGATGCTTTCGCTGGTCGTCATCGCGGTGATCTTGACGATTGCAACAGTCGCCAGTTTGGTTAAGAGTCGCCAAGATCCGTCGCTGACGGCGCATGCGGGGAGAGTGACCAAACACGATCCCGGAGCGGACGCGTAGCACCTACGGGTCTGTTTGCCACCCGCTACTCGGAGCCGACCTACGGTTTACAGATCCGCTTGATCTTCTGGACCATCTGACGCTGAACCTTTAGGTCACTCTTGGCTGGCCGCCTCAGAAGCTGCCATTGATCGATCCGCAAGGTCGCGTTCAGGATGACCTGCTCATTATCGGTCTTCGTCGCTTTTTTGAGGTTCCGCTGCGCATTCCCGATTGCTTTGTCAGCTTTTTTGATCGTCAGCCTCGCTGAATCGATGCCAATGTTTGCCTCGGCGTATAGGTACTCCTGAACACCAGAACAAACGGGTTTGCCCGTCGGTTTCGCGGGTTTGGGCTGTGATGGCGCAGCCACGTCTGACTTTGCCGGTGGCGGTGGAGCCTCCGCGCCTTCGTCGTCGGCATCGGAAGACGAGCCACCGCCAGTATCCTTGCGCGACTTCTTCGTGGTTTTCTTTATTTTCGGTTCCTCAGGAAACTCCAGAGCAACCGGTGGTGCTGTCGGCGGTGGTTCGGGCAGCGCCAGAGTTTGCGCGGGAAGCTGTGCGGTAGTGACTGCATCTGAGGTCTGAACTTGGCAGCCAGACATTGAGACTCCGAGAAGTCCGCAGGCACCGATCGTCGCCGATGCGACTCGCATCCGCCGCGAGACCAGACTCTCTAACTGCACGACATGTCCTTTCAAAGCGCACTGGGGAACGATGGACGCACGACAGCGTGCGCTCGGGTGTCCGATTGGGGCATCGTCACCAGTACCCCACTGCCCTGAGAAACTTCACCCACTTGCGCGCCCTACGTGTGCCGCCCTTAGCGCGTCATCTCGAGGGGATCTACGACCTGGTCGTAAAGCGCCGCGTCAACACCTTGGGCCAAAGCGGCATCGCGAAGAGTGAGGTCGTTCTCTGCCGCGTAGTGAGCGATCGCAGATGCACGGTGGTAGCCGATCGTGGGAGATAGCGCTGTCACCATCATCACTGACGTGGCTAAGTGGTCGGCGATTGACTTTGTATTCAGTTCCGTTCCCTCGACGAGATAGCTGCGAAAGCCGTCGCATGCGTCTGCCAGGTTGGTTGCTGAGTTCAGGAAGTTGCTAATGACCACGGGCCGGAAGGCGTTGAGCTCGAAGTTGCCTTCGGCACCAGCCATCGACACGGTGACGTCGGCACCCATCACCTGGGTGCAGACCATCAACATCGCCTCTGCCTGGGATGGGTTCACCTTCCCGGGCATGATGGATGAGCCGGGCTCGTTCGCCGGGAAGATTAGCTCGCCCAGACCTGCTCGCGGGCCGGACCCGAGCCAGCGCAGGTCATTGGCGATTTTGAATAGTGAAACGGCCGTTGTCTTCAAGGACGCATGGGCTCGAACAAGTCGGTCAAGGGTTCCGTGAGCGGTGAACTTGTTGTCTGCAGTATGTATATCGAAGCCAGTTTGTGCGCGGAGCTCGACAGCGACCGCTTCGTCGAATCTAGGGGGCGCGTTGAGTCCAGTACCCACAGCGGTACCTCCCATCGCAACGACCAGGAGTCCGTCGGTCGTGAACATAAGATCGTCGATCGCCGCATCCAGAGCACCGACGTAGCCCGACCATTCTTGTCCAACCGTGAGCGGCGTCGCGTCCTGTAAATGTGTTCGCCCGAGTTTGACGACGTCATCCCACCGTTCGGCCTTGTCAGCGAGAGCATCCCGGAGGCGACGCAGCGCAGGAAGCGTTTGTTCGTACGTCACCTGGTAGGCAGCCAGGTGCATCGCCGTAGGAAACGTATCGTTTGTCGACTGGCTCATATTCACGTCGTCATTGGGTCGAATCGGGTCCTGGGTACCCAGTTCTCCGCCCAGTAGTTGAATCGCGCGATTTGAGATCACCTCGTTAACGTTCATATTGGTGTGGGTGCCCGAACCAGTCTGGAATAGAAACAACGGAAACTCGTCGTCAAGGTCCCCGGCGATAATCTCCTCAGCCACTGCGGCGATGACATCCGCTTTCCACGTCGGCAGTCCGCCAAGCTGAGCGTTGGCAGTGGCGGCCGCTTTCTTAATATGTCCGTAGGCTCGGTGTATCTCGATGGGCATTCGCTCCCGGCCTATGGCGAAGTGCGTCAAACTGCGCTGGGTTTGTGCGCCCCAATAGTGCTGGGCAGGAACATCGATCGGACCGAGGCTATCGAACTCTTCCCGGGAGCCCGGAGCATCGATGCCGACTTCAATGGTGCTCCGGTGCGCAGTCTCGTTGGGTCCCTGATCATCAGACATAGTCGAAACTCTAGTCCTGATTCGGGTGAGGTGGCGAGCGTCGCTGCGGGACTACCATGCCGGGCGCAGCCATTCGCCCAGCTTGGGTCGCTCGGTACCGATAGTCGAATCGAACCCGTGTCCGGGATGGATGACGGCATCATCGGGTAGGACAGCGAACAGTTTGCTGGTGACGTCATTGAGTAACGTTGTGTAGGCGACTGGATCCTCACAGGTATTTCCGATGCCGCCAGGGAACAGACAGTCTCCGGAGAACACTCGAGTGGACCCGTCCAGATCTCGATAGATCACGGCGGCTGATGTCGACACGTGATCGAGATAGTTGGCCCGGTGCCCCCGCAGCAGAACAATCTGGAGTGCGGCATCGCCCAGGTTGATGACGTCGTGATCACGGATTTCAACGTCGGTGGTCGCCGCGATCTGCGGAACCTCAGGTGCTGGCGCATACGTCGTTGCCCCAGTTGCGCTCACGACATCTTCCAGGGCTAGCCAGTGATCCAGGTGGCAGTGCGTCGTAAGGACCGAGTCAAGTTGGCTATCGCACAGTTCCAAGAGGCGGGGTGCCTCGTTGGCCGCATCTATCAGAAGGCTCTGGGACGTGACTCGATTGCGCAGCAGATAGGCATTGTTATCCATCGGCCCAACTGCGATTTTATAGATATCCAGTTTGGAGGTGCTAATGCGTTGGGCCGGTCCGCCGACTGCAACTTTCCCGTCGTAGCTCATGTAACAAGAACATACCGGCTTACCGGCTTAGCTTCCGATCGGTCGGACCGCGTATTGCCCGGTTGGGTCCTGATCGATCGGAACAATCGACTTCCCGAGGGGGAAGAGGGCGAGTCGAGCCATTTTGAAGGACGCGATGCCAAAAGGAATTGTGATGATGAAGATGCACAGAATAATCCCGGTGACGATGTGTCCAATTGCGATCCAGATACCCGCCAAAAGGAACCAAATGACGTTCCCGATTCCAGCAAGAGCCCCGGAGGTTGGTTTTGACACGATGGTGCGACCGAACGGCCATAGTGCGTACCCGGCAATCCTGAATGAGGCGATTCCAAATGGAATGGTGATGATCAGGACGCACATGATTACTCCAGCAATCACGTAGGCAAAGAACATCCATACCCCAGCGAGGACGAGCCACAAGATGTTTCCGATAGTTCGCATCTGACCACTATGGGGGCTCGCTGTTAGAGATCGCGTGTTGGAGTGGTCGGACTCAGCGGATAGCCTGCGGGGGTGGATCGATTAATCGTGCGCGGTGCTCGCGAGCACAATCTTCGTGATGTCAGCTTGGATTTGCCGCGAGATGCGCTGATTGTCTTTACGGGCATATCTGGATCGGGGAAGTCGAGCCTGGCATTCGACACCATTTTTGCGGAGGGCCAGCGTCGCTACGTCGAGAGTCTGTCTGCTTACGCTCGCCAATTCTTGGGCCAGATGGATAAGCCAGATGTCGACTTCATCGAAGGTCTGTCACCGGCGGTCGCGATCGATCAGAAATCCACCTCGCGTAACCCGCGTTCAACCGTTGGCACGATTACCGAGGTTTATGACTATCTGAGGTTGTTGTTCGCCCGGATCGGAAAACCTCACTGCCCCCTATGTGGCAAGCCAATAGCCCGGCAGCAACCCCACCAGATCGTTGACCAGGTCCTCGATCTTGGGGAGGGAACCAGATTCCAAGTTCTTGCTCCGATGATTCGGGAACGTAAGGGCGAATACGTCGATCTGTTCAGCTCGCTGCAGACCCAGGGCTTCTCGCGGGCGCGAGTCGATGGAGTCGTTCACAGTTTGTCCGAACCACCCAAACTGAAGAAGCAAGAGAAGCACACGATCGAAGTTGTGATCGATCGCCTTGCTGTCAAACCCGATGCGAAGCGGCGACTGACAGATTCGGTCGAGACGGCGCTTCGTCTATCGGGTGGGACGGTCACGCTAGACTTTGTTGACCTAGAAGAAGACGATGAGAGTCGCGAACGGACCTACTCCGAACACCTCGCGTGCTTAGAGGACGGCCTGTCATTCGAGGAACTAGAGCCGCGGTCATTCTCTTTTAACTCTCCCTTCGGTGCCTGCCCAACGTGTTCAGGTCTCGGAACTCGCATGGAAGTCGACGAAGAACTCGTCGTACCCGATCCGGGTAAATCAATCCGTGCGGGTGCGATCTCGCCGTGGGCGTATCCGTCCATTGCCCGTTATTACCACCGGCTGTTAGGCGCCGTTGGAGAGGGCGCGGATTTTGACATTGACACGCCGTGGGAGGACATTTCCGCGCAAGCCCGGGACATCATCCTTAACGGCAGAGGTGATTCGGTGACGGTCAAGTACCGGAACCGGTATGGCCGCGATCGCACTTACACGACTGGCTACGAGGGTGTGGTGTCGTTTATCCAGCGACGTCACCTTGAAGCAGATAGCGATGCAGGTCGAGACCGGTTCGCCGGTTACATGCGTGAAGTTCCATGTACGGTCTGCCACGGTGCCCGACTGAAGCCGTTGAGCCTTGCGGTCACGATCGATGGTAAGTCGATAGCAGAGATCGCGGCGATGCCGATCGGATCGTGCTTAGCATTTTTGTCGTCGGTATCTCTATCAGAGCGAGACCGGGCGATCGCTGAACGCGTCTTCAAGGAGGTCAACGAGCGCCTCGCATTTCTGGTTGATGTTGGGCTTCATTATCTGACGCTGGATCGCGCCGCTGGGACGTTAGCCGGTGGCGAGGCGCAACGGATTCGGCTCGCGACTCAGATCGGTAGCGGACTCGTCGGTGTTCTCTACGTCCTGGACGAGCCGAGTATCGGGCTACACCAGCGAGACAATCGAAGGCTTATAGAGACTCTTATCCGACTGCGCGATCTGGGCAATACGCTCATCGTCGTCGAGCACGATGAAGAGACGATTCGTGCCGCAGATTGGATCGTCGACATCGGACCGGGTGCCGGGGAGCACGGCGGGAATGTGGTCGTCAGCGGAACCCTAGGGGAACTGGAAGCCAACGAAGAGTCGATGACTGGTGCCTACGTCTCTGGGCGCCTATCGATCAAGGTGCCGACAAGTCGCCGCTCGCCCGAGCCCGGTCGCGAGATCGTTATCCACGGCGCGCGCGAACACAATTTGCAAGATGTCACAGCGGAGTTCCCACTTGGGTGTCTGGTCGCGGTGACCGGCGTGTCAGGTTCAGGCAAGTCAACGCTGGTAAACGACGTTCTCTACCAGACACTGTCGCGTGATCTGCACCAGTCTCGGACGGTCCCGGGGCGTCACCTAAAGGTTACGGGCACGGACTTGGTAGATAAAGTGGTCCACGTCGATCAAGGTCCCATTGGGCGAACCCCGCGGTCGAACCCGGCGACTTACACCGGCGTTTTCGATCACGTGCGGAAATTGTTCGCCGCCACTGAAGAGGCGAAAGTCCGCGGGTACATGCCCGGACGGTTTTCGTTTAACGTCAAAGGCGGGCGCTGCGAGGCGTGCACGGGAGACGGAACTATCAAGATCGAAATGAACTTCCTGCCCGATGTATATGTGCCATGCGAGGTCTGCCACGGCGCTCGGTATAACCGCGAGACGCTTGAGGTTCACTTCAAGGGCAAGACAATCTCTGATGTGCTCAATATGCCCATCGAGGAGGCGGTAGATTTCTTCGCAGCGGTCCCGGCTATTGCTCGGCACCTGCGAACACTCGTCGATGTAGGTCTAGGTTACGTCCGACTCGGACAGCCGGCGCCGACACTTTCCGGTGGGGAGGCACAGCGGGTGAAGCTCAGCGCTGAGCTTCAGAAAAGGTCGACGGGGCGCACAATCTATGTCCTAGATGAACCGACTACTGGACTTCATTTCGAGGATATCCGGAAGCTTTTGGGTGTCCTCGATCGGTTAGTCGAGCAGGGTAACTCGGTAGTTGTGATCGAACACAATCTGGACGTCATCAAGATGGCCGACTGGGTCATCGATCTCGGACCTGAAGGTGGTTCCGGTGGCGGAAAAATCATTGCGACGGGAACCCCGGAGGTAGTCGCTCGCGTCGAGGGAAGCCACACCGGTTTTTACCTGGGGCGGATCCTAGATCTGTCCTCACCACCCGGCATAAGGCCGGTGACTGCCGCAACCCCCCGTCTGGCCATGAAGCGTGTGAAGGCAAAGAAGACGGCCGGAAAAAAGCCCACGACGCAGCAGGCAGTTGCGAAAAAGTCGGGTACGAAGAGGTCGGCAGCGAAGAAGCCACCCGTAGCGAAAACCCCTGCGAAGAAGACGGCTGCGAAGAAAACCCCTGCGAAGAAGACGGCTGCGAAGAAGACGGCTGCGAAGAAGACGGCTGCGAAGAAGACGACCAAAACCTAACGGCTAGGGGATCTCGTGGGGAACGGCAACTGGCCAGTTGAGCATCTGTCGCAGTGTGTATCTAGCATGGCGCCGAGGCGAGTGAACTCCTGCGCTCGCTTCGTATTAG
>JBLHZE010000032.1:0-12386 GCA_047631015.1 Actinomycetes bacterium | reverse complement strand
CGATGAGAGCTAAAACGAACATGCCAACCGCCGCTGGTAGTCCTGGATGTGGGCGCCTGCGAGTCGGTGGTGTCGTTTCCACCACCCTGATCGGCGGTTCGGCAGTCGTGACCCTTGACGGCCCTAGTGTTGACGAAGGCATCGGGCCATAATGCCAGTCTTATGAGCTATTCGAGACGGAATTCGGCGTCCTGTTGAAGGTTTTCTGATCACTCTCGATCCGGCATGGGCGTCGAGACTATCCGCCTGAGACTGAAAGTTCCGCTTCGCGCAGTGTCAGGGTCTCACTATCGGCAATCGATTCGGAGTTCAGCCAACCCTCCGGCAGCGCCACTTTGCGCTGTCCCGACGTGCGACCGCGGGGCTTAACGGCCGCCTCCGGGAGGTACTGCTGAGCGGCGTCAATTCCCGCGATCAGGGCATCGAGTTCGGCCAGCGAACTCGTCAGCCCGAGACCTCTGCGAGTGGCCGATCCCACCGCGAACCCTTTCAGGTACCAGGCGACATGTTTGCGGAAGTCTCGGCATCCTTTGTCTTGGCCATATAGCTCGGTCAGCAACTCGGCGTGCCGACGCATCACCGCGAGCACCCCCCCAAGGTCCGGTTCGGGGGCTATGGGACGACCTGCCATCGCGTCGGCCAACTGACCAAATAGCCATGGCCGACCGAGACAACCCCGGCCAACAACCACCCCAGCACAGCCGGTTTGTTCCATCATCGCCACCGCGTCTGAACCCGTCCAAATATCGCCGTTACCCAGAACGGGTACACCCGTCGGCGCCAAATACTCGACGAGCTCACTGATCGCTGACCAATCGGCTTCCCCGCCGTATAGCTGGGCGGCAGTCCGCGCGTGCAGAGCAACCCACGCGACCCCGGCATCAGCAGCGATCCGGCCAGCATCGAGGAATGTCAGGTGATCGTCGTCGATACCTTTACGCATTTTCACTGTGACGGGTGGGGCCCTGACTCCACGCTTGGCAGCCTCGCTACCCGCAGTCTGGACGGCAGCGTTGATCAGATCCGCAAACAGATCCTTCTTCCACGGCAGGGCAGCTCCGCCACCCTTGCGGGTTACTTTGGCAACCGGACAGCCCATATTCAGATCGATGTGATCGGCCCGGTCCTCGGAGACCAAGATCTTCACCGCCGCGGCAACTGTGTCCGGATCAACTCCGTAGAGCTGCACACTGCGCGGATACTCGTCGGCCTCGAACGAGGCCATCACCATCGTGTGGTCATTACGTTCCACCAGTGCCCGAGACGTGATCATTTCTGAGACGTAGAGCCCGGCCCCGGACTCCCGACAGAGTCGCCGAAAAGCCCGGTTCGTGATCCCCGCCATTGGCGCCAAGACGACCGGGGGATCTAGCACGAGCCCACCAGCCTGTAACGACTTCATAGACAAAGGGTCTCAGGTTGGCTGTGCTCGCTCAGCAGGGTGGCAGCTTCGGGATGAGCCACTCTTCGACAGCGTCCAGTGGGATCCGTTCTTGAGCCATACTGTCGCGCTCTCGAATCGTGACCGCGTTGTCATCCAAGGTGTCGAAGTCAACGGTGATGCAGTAGGGCGTCCCGATCTCGTCTTGACGACGATATCGACGGCCGATGGCCCCGGCGTCGTCAAAGTCAACGTTCCAGCGCTTCCGAAGCACGGCTGCCAGATCACGTGCCTTCGGCGATAGGTCCGCGTGGCGGCTCAACGGCAACACGGCTGCTTTAACCGGCGCGAGACGTGGGTCGAATCGCAACACAGTTCGCTTATCGACGCCGCCCTTCGCATTGGGGGCCTCGTCTTCGTGATACGCGTTGAGCAGGAAGGCAAACACACAACGGGTCAGGCCCGCTGCTGGTTCGATGACGTAGGGGGTCCAGCGCTCGTCGGCCTCTTGATCGTAGAACGACAAGTCCGTCCCAGAGTGTTTGCTGTGGGTCGTCAGATCGAAGTCCGTCCGGTTCGCGATTCCCTCTAGCTCGCCGAAGGTTGAACCACCGAACTCGAACCGGTATTCAATGTCGACCGTCCGCTTGGAGTAATGCGACAGTTTTTCCTTGGGATGCTCGAACTTGCGCATATCGTCCGGGTTCATCCCGAGATCGACGTACCAATCCCAGCGTTGCTGTAACCAGTAGTCGTGCCACTCCTCGTCTGACCCCGGTTTGACAAAGAACTCCATCTCCATCTGCTCGAACTCTCGGGTCCGAAAAATGAAGTTTCCTGGGGTGATTTCGTTACGGAAGCTTTTTCCTGTTTGCGCGATTCCGAACGGTGGCTTCTTACGTGCTGCTGCGGCCACATTGTTGTAGTTGACGAAGATGCCCTGAGCGGTCTCCGGTCGCAAGAAGTGCTCCGAGTTCTCGTCTTTCACTGGACCCAGGTGGGTACTGAGCAGCCCATTGAACATCCGCGGCTCGGTCCAACTGTTCTTACTTCCACAGTTGGAGCAGGCAATATCGGCGAGACCGTTCCCCGGGAGACGACCCTTCTTCTTCTCGTATGCCTCAATGAGGTGGTCCTCACGGAACCGCTTGTGGCACGACGTGCACTCGACCAGCGGATCAACGAACGCCTCCAGGTGTCCCGAGGCCTTCCACACGTCCGTTGCCAAAATAACTGATGAATCGATTCCGACGATGTCATCGCGCTGACGAACAACTGCCGACCACCATTGCCGCCGGATATTTTCTTTGAGCTCGACTCCCAGCGGTCCGTAATCCCAGGCTGAACGCGTCCCGCCGTAGATCTCCGACGATGGGAAGACGAACCCCCGACGTTTACTGAGACTGACAATCGAATCAACACGGTTGGCCACGCGTACTCCTGCAGGTAGGGGGTGGAGGATCTACATTCCCAGACGAATGCTGCGAATCCTAACGGTGAACGTGTTCGGGGTAATGAACCGTCATGGATATCGTTCGGTGTTCATAGGTATGACATCGCCGGTGGTTGCACCGCTCGACCCGCGAATGCGAACCGTAACCTGCCTTGTTCGTCTTAGCAGAATTCCGCGAAGATGCACAAAGCATCAAGAGCGCAGCGGTTAGGCTCCTGCAATCAACAGTCCGATGAGCGATGCCGGCAGCCCTACGTCGTAGATGAGCACCCACGTATTGCCCGGCGAGAAGTTCCGGTCAGCGATCATCTCTTTTACGTGAATGGCCGCGGCACCAAGGAGGAATACAGTCATCGCGATCGTAAGGGCAATCCAAGCATCTCTTCCCAAAAAGGCGGCCACCACACCAGCGATACCCAGACCAAGGCTCACGAATCCCAGTTCGTACTGGAAGCCGTTAGTACGCCACCCGATGGCTGCAGACATCTTGCGCGCAAAGACCGTATGAGCAATCCCGCTGAAGATGAATATGTATCCCGCGGGCATGGTCATCATCCAACGCATGGCGGTCTGTTCAAATGCGTCGCCGTCCGTGGCTCCCGGCGGGGTGAGGCCGACCAAGGCCGCGATCCAGGCGACCAACAGCGTAAGAGGTAGAGCTAAAACCGCCATGACCGTAACCTACGCAATCTCGCCACTCCTCGCGGTGACAACATGCGTGGTTAGGCGCTGTCACCCGGAGGAAGGTGCTCTTGGCGATAGCCCCCGTTACTTTCGCCTTGCTACCGGGGAGCACCTTCTCCGTCGTTGCTTATTAAACGGTGGTCGTATTCGCTAGTGGACTTTTGTCTCTGCCGCGACTCCACCGGAACCATCGGAACCATCGGTCGGCCACTTGCCGCCGTTCTCCCAGAAGAAGCGAATATCGTCGAGCTGGCGGCCCTTAGTCTCAGGTGCGAACTTGTAGACGAACCACAAGGCAAACAGGGCGAGGACCGCGAAGCCGCCGAACAATACTACGGTACCGAATACCTCGATGACGGTCAACGAGGCTTCAGCGACAATAATGTTGGCAATGAGATCCGCTCCAAGCAGGAGGCTTGCACCGAAGGCGCGCAGACGCCCGGGGAATGATTCTGCTGCATAGACCCAAACCATCGACCCAAAGCCCATGACGAAGCCGATGTTGATAAGCGCGAGACCGGCGAAGCCCAGGACCATCTGTAGATCGCTATAAGTGCCGGTACCGGCCCAATACGAAACGACTGCGCTGAGTACCAGTCCAAAGAGCAGAATGGCGATACCCACCATAAGGGTCGGACGCCGACCCTTCGTGTCAATGAAGTAGCGAATAGAGATCACAAGAGCCGCGAAGGCGAAGCACTGGACCAACACGCTCAGCCAGAGTGCCTCGGTGCCCTTCGCGCCCATCGCGTTGAAGATCTGAGGTCCGTAGGTGACGGTCGCATTGATTCCGGTGATCTGGACTAAGAATCCCAAGGTGAGGACAAAAACAGTTGCTCGTAGGAATGGCCTACGGAACATCTCACTGATCACTGCACCACCCTCTTCAGCGAGAGTGTCGGCGATCTCTTGGATCTCTGCCTCAGCGTCGGCCGTCGGATCGACTCTTTTCATGGCGACTAGGGCTTCTTCCCGTCGGCCCTTCATCATCAGCCAGTTCGGTGTCTCGGAAACCTTCATCAGCAGCGGAATCAGAATCAACGCCGGCAAAGCAGCGACCCCTAACATTATCCGCCAGTTATAACTATCGGGTAGCGATGTAAGCCCCGCCGCGACGAGGTTTCCCAAGATGATGCCCACCACGCCGACCAGCTGGTACCCCACTAATGCTCGCCCTCGAATAGCAGCGGGCACCGACTCGGCGAGGAAGAGGGGCACGACCATGATTGAAAGACCGATCGATGTCCCGAGTAAGAAGCGGGCTACTGACAGGGTCGCTTCGCCCCCGGAGAACGCCGAGGCAATCGCGAAGAGCGTAAAACCGACCGCGACCATGATCATAGTCGGCTTGCGACCTATTTTATTTGCGAGCCAGCCACCGACGATGGCGCCGAACAAAGTACCCCAGACGATCGCTGTAGTGATGAACTCGACCCCGGAGGTGTCAAGGTTCAGATCTCTCTGGAACGCCAACGCAGCGCCACCAATATTGCCGTTGTCGTAACCGTAGATCAGCCCGAGCGACATTCCGATGAGTACGACGAGCCCGCCGCCCTTGGCAACCCTCGCCTTGGTTTCACTATCCATCTTGTCGTTCGACACTGTTCCTCCTAATTAACCCAAAAGCTGCATTACCCCAACAGCTGCATTACCCCAACAGCTGCTCCACCCGAACATCGCTGGCTCATCAAATGTTCCCACAAGTCAGACGGGGGTTGCCGGATGAAAAGCAACCGGGTGAGGCTAGTAGATGGCACGGAATTCGATGGTGATGAGTTCGAGCGTTTCTGTTGGCCAACTACCCGTTTCCTGACTGGCGGACTGCCTACCCCGAATGCCTGTGCGTTGCCCAGCGATTGGAAAACTTTACTCACAGGTCGTAAGTTCAACATACGATCCGGCGCGGATTTCTATAGTCGTCGCGGATTTCTGCAATCGTTGCGGATTTCTGAGATCGTTTAGGTCATGGCTACTACTCCGGCGAATGCGGCAAAAAAACCGGACACCCCCGCGCATCAGGCTTCATCCGATAACAAATACTTGATGCTCGGCTTCGTCGTTCTAGCAGTCGCATTGGTTACCTACGCCATCGACATACTCTCCGTCATCGGCCCCGAAGTCATTAAAGACATAGGAACTTCCGGTGCCGTTATCGACCTAGGGGCGACACTACTGCTCGCTACGGCCGGCGGATTGGTGTTGCTTGTGGGACAGGCTGGTGACAAATTTTCGCATAAAAAAGTCTTCATGTGGGGCAGCGGACTGATGGTAATCGGCGGGCTCATAGCGAGCTTCCCGGTCAACGGCGAGATGCTTCTTGCCGGTCGCTTCGTGATTGGCGCCGCTTCCGTGGGGATGGTGGTTCCCTGCGCAGGGTTTCTGAATCTTAAGTTTCCTGTCGGAGACGCCCATCGGGGGTTAGCTTTTGGCCTCTTTGCATCTGGGTTTGGCTTTGGGTTTGTGCTGGCTCCAATTCTTGGCGGGCTGCTCGGTTGGCATATCGCTAGTTTGGTAGTACCCGTCCTAGCCGTTGTCTGTGCTCTTGGCATTAGCCGTACGGTGCAATCATGCCCAGCTCAAAACCAAAATACTAAGCTCGATCTTACTGGCTCCATGCTGGTCCTGGGCGCTATGGTGTTTCTGGTCGTCTTCTTGAATGAAGCTTCAACGTATGGCTGGATAACCGCGACGCCTGCTCAGAAAATAGATACCCTCGGACTCTCAATACCATTCCTGCTCGGCGTCCTATCCATCATTCTGTGGGTCGCTTTCTTTGGGTATGAACGCAAGTTACACAATCAGAAACGTGACGGAATCCTAGTTTTTGCGCTCTTCAAGAACAAAACGTTCTCGATCTGTCTCATCGCTTGTTTCCTCTTCTTCATGGGATCATTTGCGGCCATCTTGGTCATTCCACAATTCTTCCTCTTCGCTTTGGGATTCGACACGCTCGGTCTCGGGCTCTCGATACTGCCCGTTGGGATCGGCATCATGGTGTTCGGATACCTGGCAGGTCCCCTCGGCGACAAACTGGGGTCTATACATACGGTCATGCTTGGTTTTCTCACTATGGCGATTGGGGCGCTAGCGTTAATCCCATTCCTAAGGCCAGATTCCACTGGCTGGCTTACGGCCATTCCCTTGCTGGTCTTCGGCAGCGGCTTTGGTCTTGTCTATGCGCGAATCAGTCAGACTGTCCTTTCTGGTGTGCCGCCAGCCAATGCGGGGGTGGGTTCAGGCACGATGTTTGGCATCCGGATGCTGGGTGGCGCATTCGGGGCGGTCGTGTTGACCGTCACCCTTACGCTCACAGCAGCCGACCAAGCTAAGGACGACATCAGTGATCAAGCCAAAGGCTTAAGTACAGCTCAGGTGACCGAGCTGAGCGGACTCGTCGATAGAGGTGCGGCGTTGAGGCAAGAAGCGGGCGGAATGAACCAAATCGCTAGCGACGGCAAGAGCTACCAAGACATTCTCCAAGACGAAGAGCTGAAGCCAGCCCTGGCCGATATCGCGGAATCTTTTTCCTTCGGATTTAGGATTGTGATGATCCTAGTCGCGCTTATATCCCTGATGGGAATCGTCATAACGTGGAGGCTTCCTAAGGGAGTAGCGACCTAGAGAGGGTTGACAGCGGTTGAATTGAGACACCCCCATGTCTGTCTGCGCTACTGCGAGGACCTGAGCGCCACGGGCCAATGTGGTTAGCAAAAAAGCAAGCAGGCCGCGTCAGCAGGCGCGCCGCCGCTGGCACCGCCGCCGCCGTGACTCCCAGAGGCCCAATTTCGGCCCTCTTTTGACCTAGTGGGCGGTGGCATAAAAAAGCCCGGAACCCCCTGCGGTGTAGGGGATTCCGGCTATCTGTGGGCGCAGAGGGACTCGAACCCCCGGCCCCCTCCTTGTAAGGGAGGTGCTCTAACCAACTGAGCTATGCGCCCCGGGCGATGTATTGCGGCAGCGATACTAGCCGAGTAAGGGATTCACGCTCGCCGTTGGTCACGTCACGCAGCCGACAGACCCCGTGAAATGAGCCAGCGGCGGGGGTCTCTGGCCGACGCACTCGCCACTAGCGCAGATGGCTGTGAGTTGACGCGCAGGTTCTTGAGAGCGCCGCCGACACGACCTAGAGAGCAGCGAGCGCCGCACGGTAGTCATCATTGGAACGCGTATCGCCTGGACCGTTGATGACTTCCCAGCGGATCACGCCGTCCTTGTCGATGATGAACGTGGCACGCGTCGCAAACCCGAACTTCTCCAGGAATACGTCGTAGGCCTGTGCGGTCGCACCGTGCGGCCAGTAGTCGCTGAGCAGGTTGTACTCGAAACCCTCCTTCTCCGCGAATTCCTTCAGCGCCGCGGTCGAATCGCACGAGACCCCAAGGGTTACGACGTCATCCGTTGAGAAGTCAGTATTGTCGTTTCGTACCGCACAAAGCTCGTCGGTGCAGAATCCAGTAAACGCCTTGGGGAAGAAGATCAGCACAACGTTTTTGTCACCTCGATAGTCGCTGAGCTTCACGCTCTCGCCGAACTGGTTCTGTAGATCGAAATCCGGGGCTTCGGTACCTACTGCAACTGCCATGGGTTTTCCTCATTTCTGACGGTGCTGGACGCTACGTGACGGTGCTTGACACTATCTGACGGTGTTGAGCAGTATTCGAGGGCTCGGGTTTGGCAACACATTAAATCGGCTCACGGAATCAACTTTCGGATCTATCCTCGCTAGATACCCCGCGTGAGGTTGCGTGCGGGTACAGAGTTAGATGGACTACACCTACCGGCACCGCCGGTGTAAGAGCAAGACCCACAGCGAGAACGAACAGACGGAGGAATCGGTGAGCGGGACTGCCCTGGCCGGTATTACCAACGGCCAGATGGTGCAAGAGCTTGGATACGACGACGATTGCGACGAGGCCCTGCGCGCAGCGGTCGTTGCGGCGTCCGGAGCTGAACTCCTCGACGACGACACCGACGAGGTTGTCGATGCCGTTCTGTTGTGGTTTCGCGAGGAAGATGGGGATCTCGTTGATGCCCTCGTCGATGCCATCACCCCGCTGGCTGACCACGGGGTCGTTTGGCTGCTCACCCCGAAGGCTGGGCGCGCTGGCAATCTGGAGCCGGCCGATATCGCGGAGGCGGCTCCAACTGCCGGTCTGCAACAAACGAGCACGATCAACGCCGCAAACGACTGGCAGGGAACGCGCCTGGTGTCGCCCCGGGCTGCTCGATCCAAATAGCCATCGTGCTCCAGGGCGCCCACCGCCACCGAAACTTGTGGTAGCTGCGACCCCGCACGCTCGGCCATAGCCGGATATATTCCGCACTTTGTGATGACGTCTGGGCTACGGGGTTTGCAGGATGCTGATAGCGGGCATTAGCCTCAGTGAAGAAGCCCACACCACAACCCCCTGGGAGTTCCGGCATGGCGCAGCGAGATCAAGATTCACGGAGTCAACTCCCCAGCCAGTACTTCGACAGCGATCCGGGCGAAACCAACGAATGGCGTGAATCGCTGTCTAGCGTGATCGACGGCGCTAGCCCCGCCAGAGCCCGCTACCTCATGCTCGAACTACAGCGTCTCGCGGCCGAACGCGGGCTCGGCGTTCCAGACGTGCGCCAGACCGATTACATCAACAGCATCGCTCCCGGTGATGAGACACCGTTCCCCGGCGACGAGAACATCGAGCGCAGGATCCGCGCCTATGTGCGTTGGAATGCCGCCATCATGGTTCACCGCGCCCAGCGGGAAGGTATCGGCGTCGGCGGTCACATCTCTTCTTACGCCTCATCAGCTTCCCTTTACGAAGTCGGGATGAACCACTTCTTCCGCGGCCACGATGCTCCCGGCGGCGCTGATCAGATCTTCTGGCAGGGTCACGCCTCCCCTGGCGCTTACTCCCGCGCGTACCTTGAGGGAAGGCTAAGCGAAAGCCAACTCGACGGGTTCCGCCAAGAACTCAGCCACCCCGGCGGCGGACTCCCCAGCTATCCACATCCACGGCTGATGCCCAAGTTCTGGGAGTTCCCCACCGTCTCCATGGGCCTTGGCCCACTCAATGCGATCTACCAGGCCCGCTTCAATCGTTACCTGGACGCCCGTGGGATTAAGGACACCAGCCAACAACGCGTCTGGGCATTCCTCGGCGACGGCGAGATGGACGAACCCGAGTCAACCGGTGCACTGTGGCTCGCCAGCCGTGAGCGCCTGGACAATTTGACCTTCGTCGTGAACTGCAACCTGCAGCGCCTCGACGGCCCGGTCCGTGGCAACGGAAAAATCATTCAGGAACTCGAGTCACTTTTCCGCGGCGCTGGCTGGAACGTCATCAAGGTCGTCTGGGGTCGTGGATGGGATCCGCTCATTGAGGCCGATACCGACAGTTCGCTCGTTGCCCTGATGAACGAGACGAAAGACGGCGACTACCAGACGTTCAAAAGTGAAGACGGCGCGTTCATCCGCGAGAACTTCTTTGGCCGCGATCCGCGAACAGCGCAGTTAGTCGCTGACTGGAGCGACGATGACATTTGGCGTTTGCAGCGCGGCGGACACGATTACCAGAAGCTGTACTCGGCCTACTCAGCAGCGGTCACGCACACCGGCAAGCCAACCGTCATTCTTGCCAAGACGATTAAGGGCTGGACGCTTGGCTCTCACTTCGAAGGACGTAACTCGACCCACCAGATGAAACATCTGACGGCAGACGACCTCAAGGGCTTCCGCGACCGGCTGCACTTGGACATCCCAGACGCAGCCCTGGCTGATCCGGAACTGCCGCCATATTTCCATCCCGGCGACGATCACGAAACCATCGACTACATGCGGGAGCGCCGCAAGCAGTTGGGAGGTGGCATGCCCGAGCGCAGAGTCACGGGCAAGGCGCTTGTGCTACCCGGAGACAAGGTCTACGACGTGGTCAAACGCGGCTCGGGTAAGCAACCCGTCGCCACGACGATGGCCTTCGTTCGGCTCTTCAAGGAGCTGCTCAAGGACGCGAATATTGGACCGCGCTGGGTGCCGATCATTCCGGACGAGGCACGAACATTCGGGATGGACGCCATGTTCCCGACCCAAAAGATCTACAACCCGGCCGGCCAGAACTACTTGTCGGTCGACCGTGACCTGTTCCTGTCCTACAAGGAGAGCGAGACCGGCCAGATCCTGCACGAGGGGATCACGGAGGCTGGGTCGGCGGCATCATTCCTGGCCGCTGGGTCCTCCTACGCCACACACGGTGAGCCCATGATCCCGGTCTACATCTTCTACTCCATGTTCGGATTCCAGCGGACCGGAGATTCGCTTTGGGCTGCCATGGATCAGATGGTGCGTGGGTTCCTCCTTGGCGCCACGGCTGGCCGCACGACACTGAACGGCGAGGGCCTGCAGCACCAAGACGGTCACTCGCACCTCCTTGCATCGACGAACCCTGCTGTCCTGGCCTACGACCCAGCTTTCGGCTACGAGATCGCCCATATCGTTCAGGACGGGCTACGCCGGATGGTTGGTCCTGATCCTGCGGACATCTTCTACTACCTAACGGTCTACAACGAGTCATACCCACAGCCGGCCGAACCAGAGGGCGTCGATAGCGAGGGAATCCTCGCCGGAATGCACCTGATTGCACCCGCACCGACGGACGGGCCCAGCGGTGATCCCGTTCAACTGCTCGCAAGTGGTGTCGCCGTTCAGTGGGCACTAAAAGCACAGGAGTTGCTGCGTGACGATTGGAAGATCACCTCAGACGTATGGTCAGTAACGAGCTGGAACGAGTTGCGGCGTGATGGGTTGAGAGCCGATCACGATAATCTGCTTGACCCCGAGGCGACGCCGGTGGTTCCTTTTGTGACACGCGCTCTGGCGGGCCGCTCAGGGCCAGTGGTCGCCGTCTCAGACTTTGTGGAAGCGACCCAGGACCAAATCTCGCCATGGGTACCGAATCCATTCATGTCCCTGGGTACCGATGGCTGGGGACGCTCGGACACTCGAGCTGCCCTGCGCCGGCACTTCCTCGTCGACGCCGAGTCGATCACGGTAGCGGCGCTATCGTCGCTCGCCGGACAAGGGTTACTCGAGACGTCCGTCGTCTCGGACGCGATCCAGCGCTATCAGCTAGAGATCATCACACCGTAGGTTCGGCTCGCCCGGGTGAGAGTGCGGCACTCGTTCACGTACAAATTGCCAGTGGCGCCGACCCTTGCGGGGAGCGGCGCCACTGGCAGTTTGTACGTGTGTCGGTTAGACAACCCGGCGACGGTACGCCCAGACGCAAACCGCGCCACCGGCAATCAACCCAAGCGCCGCAAGCCCGAAGACCATTGCGTTGCTCGTGCCGGAAGGTGCAGCCTGGAGCGTCAACTGGTACACCCCGCTGGTGTTGACCGCTCCGCCGGTTGCGGTAGCCGGGCCGTACGGCAGAGCCGTTCCTGCCAAGCCGACCTGCTGCAGAGCGTTGATCTGACCAACTTGTAGGGCGTAGCCCTGCTCCGTCGTCTCACCCGTGGCGGCAAGCTTCTCGGAACCCTGCTCGCGCAGATCGATCGCTCCTTGCTCTGCTGCTTTAAGTCCGACTACTGCCGCAGGAAGTTTGTCCGCCAGCTTTTGTGATCCATCTGCGGCCGCTGTGACTGATTCCGAGAGCGTTTCGTTGCCCGCAGCCACCTGTTCGGCTCCATCCGCAAGGTCGCTGCCAGGTTTCACACCATCGTAAAGTTGCTCAAGGCCAGGAACCAGGGTCGTGTTGACGCCTTTGGAAAGTGCCGTAGCTCCCGCACTCAGCGCATTAATCGCAGGCGCTTGGTCCGTTCCGAGTAGGGTGTCTTTAATCTGATTCAAGATCTTATCGAGCAGCGGAGGAAGATCAGCTATGAGTT
>JBLHZE010000031.1:0-12563 GCA_047631015.1 Actinomycetes bacterium | reverse complement strand
AACAGCAGTCAGTGTGAGCGTGAGGTGCTCGCGGCCAGCCTGCAATAGCTGTTCGGTATGCGAAGTGACGTAGGACCAACTAAGCCAGGGGTTGGGCGCAGGCTCGACAGTCGTCTCCGCCGCAACAAGGGCGGAGCCAAAGGAGGGCACGACGTGGACAATATCGAATTTGGCGACCCAATGATCTCGTTTCAGGGCGCATCGAAGACGTATCCGGATGGAACGGTTGCCGTACACCCCCTGGAATTGGATGTACGTGAGGGCGAAGTGTGCGTACTCGTCGGGGAATCTGGCTGCGGAAAAACCACAACGATGCGCATGATCAACCGCCTACAAGAACCCACGTCCGGGGTCGTGGCCGTTGGCGGTCGAGATGTCATGACGGTGCCGCTCAAGGAGCTCCGCTTGGGGATGGGCTACGTCATCCAGCAGATCGGCCTGTTCCCCCACCTGACTGTTCGGAAGAACGTAGCCACCGTCTGCAACTTACTCAATTGGGATAAACAAAAGACCAATGATCGAGTCGATGAAATGCTCGAATTGGTCGGATTACCGGCTACAGAGTTCGCGAATCGCTACCCACATCAGCTTTCCGGCGGTCAACGGCAGCGGGTCGGAGTCGCCCGGGCATTGGCCGCGGACCCGCCCGTATTACTGATGGATGAGCCATTCGGAGCGATCGACCCGATAGCCCGCAACCGACTCCAGGACGAGTTCCTGGCGCTCCAGGCCCGAGTCCGAAAAACCGTTGTCATCGTTACTCACGACATTGACGAAGCAGTCAAACTTGGTGATCGAATTGCTGTGATGCGCAATGGTGGCTACCTCGATCAGTACGCGACTCCGGCGGAAGTCCTTGGCGATCCAGCAACACCATTTGTGGCGCAATTCACGGGAACAGACCGGGGCCTAAAGTTACTCGCTGTTACACCGGTGGAATCTGGTGAGCTAGAAGCGGCGACTCCAGCGGATATGGATCTACCGTCGGTCCCTGCAGACTTTTCGCTACGCGAATCGCTCGCCGTACTCCTTGATTCCAAACAAGGCAAGGTGAAGGTAGGCGATCCGACTAATCCCGACGGAGTCTTGACGATGGACGGGATTCACCGTGCTTTGCGAATGACAACTGTCGGAGGCGACGAAGCCTAGTCTCATTCGCCATCATCTATCTGAGGCGCCTGTCGATTCGCGCCTGCGGGCCAGCCAGCTGGCTGCTAGGTAAACAGCCAGCTGAGGACAACGGATGGGGATATAGATGGTCCAGGAGCGACAGTCTCATCTGAGGTACTCGGATCGGGACCATCGGATTCTGGCGGACTTGGTAAGCCCGTTGTGCTCGTGCTCGATTCATCGGTCGGCCCGGTACTGGCAGACCCCGTCGGTTCGCCTGACCCCGTCGGTTCGCCTGACCCCGTCGGTTCGCCTGACCCCGTCGGTTCGCCTGACCCCGTCGGTTCGCCTGACCCCGTCGGTTCGCCTGACCCCGTCGGTTCGCCTGAGGTTGGACTAGCCGACGGGCTGACAGACTGCGACGCAGAAGCGCTCGGCTCATCCGTTGCAGAAGGATGCGGCGTTGGCTCGCTGGTCGAGGACTCCCTCGAATCATCCGCACTAGGCGACTCGTCCGAGACGCCCGCAGCGGACAGCTGGCCATCTGCAATGGTCGGCATTGGCTCCGCGACAGGGATGTGGAGGTCGCCAGGCGCCATACTCTGAACGACAGCAGGTCGTTTCGGAGTCTTCTTTTTGGTTTGTGACTCAGCGGTCTGAGCTGGGAGGCTCACCGGTACTGCTTCGGCAACGCTGGTTAGTGCGTTAGCGCGATTTTTACGTGGCTCTGGCTGTTCCCGTTCCCCAGGTTCTGATGGAGCCGCGAGCGCGCCGGCGGCCTGTAAAGAATCGCTGGTCACGCCGTTCTTGGCGGTCGCTGCACCAAGGATTTGAGTATTGATCGTGGCGGCAGCAACCGCGGCAGCAGCAACACTCATCACCGATAGCGCGGTGACCGTGCGTACATGCTTCATCCCGAATCCTCTCTAGACACGACTTCACCGTAAACGGTACCTGACTTTGATCCAAAGCCAAGAAATCAAAGAACGTGCCAATTACCGCGCCGTAGCACCTTTTGAGCCGTTTTTCATGAGGGAATGGTGGACAGTTGAGCTTGCAGAGGTGACATATAGAAACTGTGTTTTACCACACATTTCTGCCTACCGCGGGTATCAGCGGTACGGAATCCCCTCTGGAAACACCAATTCACATGAGCAGGAGCAGGAGCAGCCAATGCGAGTACTGCTAATCGAAGACGACCCCTCAGTCGCCGGGAGCGTGCGAGATGGCTTGTCGGCGAATGGCTACACCGTCGATTACGTGTCAAACGGCACCGCTGGGCTTGCTGCTATCGATAGCGCGCCGCAGCCAGACATCGTGCTCCTGGATTTAGGGCTTCCCGATCTCGACGGCCGGGACGTCTGCCGGTCGATCCGCGCTGACTCCCAGATTCCCATCATCGTTATTAGCGCCCGCGGAGACGAGGTAGACAAGGTCGTCGGTCTCGAACTCGGCGCCGATGACTACCTCGCGAAACCATTTGGCATTCGCGAGCTCATCGCGAGAATACGCGCCGTTACCCGTCGCAGTAACTCCTCACCCGCGGCTGCCGCCACAAGCGGGACCGCAAACCCCGGCGGCCAGCAAGAGGTCGGTGTGCTGACGATCGACCGCCGCGCTCAGCGCGTCTTCCTGGCAGACGAAGAGATTGCCCTCACCGCTAAGGAGTTCGCCCTCCTAAGCTTCCTCGCTGAGGACCCTGGCTCTGTCTGCCGCCGGACGGACATCCTTAGCCAGGTCTGGGAAACGGACTGGTACGGGCCCACAAAGACAGTGGATGCCCACGTTGCATCGCTCCGCAAGAAGATGGGCGACGCCGCCTGGATTGAGTCCGTTCGAGGTGTCGGCTTCCGGCTGGGCAACCCAGGACAGGCAGCCTGACCCTGCCAATGAAGGGGGAGCCTACCCACTTTTTTTGGGGCAGTAGTGGATCGACGCAACACCTAGGTAGATCACAGTGAAGTGGCGGGTTGCGGCGGCGCTGGTCGCACTCACAGCCTTAGTTCTACTCGTCCAGGACATTCCGCTGGCGGCCTACCTGCGTACGGTTGAGAGCAACCGCATCAATACCGAGCTACAGCGCGATGCCTTTGTCATCGCTGGCCGTAGCGTCCAGGTCCTTCAATCCCAGACAGCCCAGACGAATCCCGCACTCAGTGTGCTGGTGACTGCGTACGCAAAGGCTGAAGGAGCGCAGGTCGCCGTCGTCGATGCTGCTGGCACCGTCGTTGCCTCCAGCGACCCCGAGATCGCCCGCGGCACATCGTTGCAGGACCGGGGCGAGATCCAGGCCGCTCTACGCGATGAGACCGCCTCAGGTGAGCAGCGCGCCAAAGACGGAGACACCTCGCGTCAATATGTGGCCGTTCCCGTTCTCAGCGGTCCGCAGACTCTCGGGGCAGTCCGGCTTAGCTACCCCACAGCTGAACTGCAGAGTCGGGTTAATGATCGCGTCCGAGGTATCGGAATCGTCGCCGGATTAACGCTGCTCGCCGCTATCGCCGTCGCATTCCTGCTTGCGGGCACGATCACGCGACCGCTAAAGCGACTACAAGAAACGACCGCACAACTCGCGCGCGGCGATCTCACCGCGCGTGCTGAGACCGATAGCGGCGCTCCGGAACTGCGTAAACTTAGCCGAGACCTCAACACGATGGCGAACCGGCTCGCCAGCCTCATCGAAGCGCAGCGTTCGTTCGCCGGGGATGCCTCCCACCAACTACGTACACCGCTGACTGCCCTACGACTGCGCCTGGATCAAGCGGCCGAAGCACTTCTCGACGATCCGGCGGCAGCATCGGAACCAGTCGACGATGCGCGAGCGGAAACCGAACGGCTCCAACACGTCATCGACGGACTCCTTCGGTTAGCTCGTGCGGAGGGGCAACAGCAGGAATTGTGCGCTATCGACCTGACGGCGATTGCGCACGAAAGGTTCGCTGTTTGGCAACCGTTGGCTGAGGAACAAGGGGTGCGCTTAGAACTCTCGGCACCCGCCCTAGCAATGATTCAAGCCGTCCGCGCAGCACCGGAACAAATCCTGGATAACTATCTGGATAACGCACTGTCGGTAAGCCCGTACGGGTCCACAGTGCTCGTCACGATTGTCGAATCCAGCCTGGCAACAAAGCCGACGACGACTCTGCTTATCAGCGACTCCGGTCCGGGGCTAAGCGCCGACCAACGCACTCGCGCATTCGATCGCTTCTGGAGTATTCGGCAAGACAATGCCGGAACTGGGCTCGGGCTGGCGATCGTTCGTCAGCTTGCCGATGCCAGTCAGGCAACAGTGGAACTGCGCGAATCTGTCAGCGGTGGTATCGAAGCCGTCGCGGTGTTCCGTCGAACCTAGCGACCGCTCAGTCACTACCCACCGGAGCAACTACTTGTCGCAATGAGCACGGAGGTAGGTCGCGTACTTCGCCACGAATAGTGGCTGCTCGAGATCGCCAACATTTTCTTTCTGGAACATCTCTCGCGCCGCCCTGACCAACTCGATAAGGGTTCCGCTGATGTCGCCGAGTGAGCCACCTTCACTTGAGACATCTCGCATTGCCTGAGTATGGGTGAATAGGTCGTAAAAAAACGTCACATCATGGCGCTCTTCGGCGCAGTCGAAAGCCTTCTCACGCAGCTCTTCGTAGGGCATTTCTTCGTAGTCCACGTCGGCAGGATACTCCTCCCGCTAGACCGTGGCAGGACTTAGCAGGACGTAGCAGGTCTGCTTACTCGAGGTCACCGGCGCGGTTGCGTGCTGGGTAGAACCCAGTCGCCATCACTATCGCCCGGCACCGCTGGGGGCTCGTCATCGTGATTCTCGGTGAGCCGACAGAGGTACTCCAGCCAGACTGCAGCAAGAGTGACGAGAACCGCGGCGCTCACACATGCAAGCGCGTACCAAAACCGCTCGGCGGCAATCGGCGTACCGAAGTTCATCGCGAAGACGACGGCAGTCCCCAAATAGAAACCCGCGACGATCGCCCCCGTACGAGAAGCGGCCATCGCTAAAGCTGCAGTTCGGGTGGCGACAAACGGGCTAACTGGACGTGTATTCGGGAGCCCAAGGAGCCGGGGCCTCATCGCTAACGCCCAGACGAAAAGGGCGACAGCCAGCAAAACAAGCGTGAGGGCGGCAGTCAGCGGAACCGGGAGCGTGCGGCCTGTAAGCGAATCCCACAACAGCACAGTGGCGAAGCCAATCGCAGCGGCCAGGGCAGCAAGTACCAGGAGTAGTCGTGGTCTCGTCGGCGTCATGCCTACAGCGTATCCAGCGCAGACCCGTCCGCGAGCTGCAACCGCAGGTCCGTGCGTACCCGGACTTCGCGGCGGTCACGGTCGGACAGCAGATCGACCAGACGGCTGATCGGCACGCTCATCCCCGCCAGGGTCAGATCCGGCGCAACGTCATTGAGCGGAACCAGAACGAAAGCCCGTTCGGCAGCCCGAGGGTGTGGCAGCGTCAGTATCTTATCGTCGCTGATAACCGAGCCGTAGCTAAGAACATCAACATCGAGCGTCCTGGGTCCCCACCGAATCGAGCGCTCGCGGGCAAGCTCACGTTCACCGACCTGGCCCAGTGCCAAGACCTCCAGCGGGGCCAGCGTCGTGCGGATCAGTAGTACCGCATTGAGGAAATCCGGCTGCTCAGGTCCCCCAACGGGGTCGCTGTCATATACCGGTGACACTGCGATTGGTTGAACTGCGATGTCACGACACACTACGTCGATTCCCCGCTGCAGTGCCGCCAGCCGGTCGCCGAGGTTCGCCCCCATCCCCAACGCGACCTCGAAACCGCGCTCGCCGCGAATCTCTGCCGCGCCCGATTCGGTTGTCACTGCGCAGCTACTGGACCCGAGTAATCGACACCGCGACATCGACAAAATCGGCATCAATGGGTGCCCCGGGCTTGTGCACGGTCACCTCAACAACAGAGACGTGAACTTCTTTGGAGTGAGTCACGGTGAATACATCGTCAGCAATGCGTTGCGCAAGCTTCTCAATGAGATTCACCGGCTCACCTTCGATGGCCGTCACGATGCATTCGGCGACTGCTCCATAGTCGACGGTGTGTGCTAAATCGTCAGTACGCCCTGCCCGTCGGATATCGGCGTGCAACACCACATCCGCACTGAAAGTCTGACCGGTCTGGCGCTCGATAGGTAACACACCGTGGTATCCGAACGCACGAATACCGGTCAGGGCTATGCGATCGCGTCCTTCGAAGCCTCCCGGACTCACTGCTACCTACCTCCCTGCCATGCGTGGGCGACCAAAATCGCGTCTCGTGTTCCAGGGACATCATGCACCCGCACACCCCAGACCCCAGCAGCGGATGCCATAGCGGAGATCGCAGCAGTTGCGTTATCTCGATCGACGAACCGACCGGCTTGGGCTGTCTGCCCAGAAGTCATCAACTCACGGGATTCCGAATTAACCGACCTAGCGTCATCCAACATATTGCCAAGAAACCGTTTACGCGATGCCCCCACCAACACCGGTTGGCCAAGCTCAACCAGTACATCGAGGTGCGCAAGGAGCTGCCAGTTATGTTCCGGTCGCTTCGAAAACCCCAAACCCGGATCCAGCACGATTGCCTCGGGGCCTATCCCAGCAGCCAGACAGGCATCGCGACGTTCGGCGAGGTGGTCGCAGACCTGCGCCACAACATCGTGATAGTCAGTCAGCGAATCCATCCGGTCGCTGGGAGCTCGCCAATGCATCACGACGATCGGCACTCCCAGGCTCGCGACAGTCGTCAGCATGTCGGGATCAGCCAGTCCACCACTGACGTCGTTGATCAAGACTGCACCGGCGGTGACTGCCGCGTGTGCGACGGCAGCGCGGGTCGTGTCCACACTGACCTGGATCCCCTGATTAGCTAGTCCGGCAACCACCGCGCCAACCCGCTCCAGCTCGGTCGCGGCATCTACTCGGGACGCACCTGGTCGCGTTGACTCTCCGCCCACATCAATGATGTCGGCTCCTTGGGCCGCTAGTTCGATTCCCCGCGCGATCGCCTCATCGTGGCTAGCGAACTGACCGCCATCGCTGAACGAATCAGGTGTGACGTTGAGGATCCCCATGACCGTCGCTCGGCGGGGACGGCCGGAACAAGTAATTCTCGTCAGATTCACGGGACTCATCGACTTTCGAAATCCTGCGGTGATGCGGGATTCTCTGCTACCGGGCCATGATCAATGACATTGCTTCGGCCCGCGTGGCGGGATCACGCAGTTGACCGCGGACCGAACTAGTCGTCGTCCTCGAGCCGGGTTTGCGCACTCCTCGCATCGACATACAAAGGTGCTCGGCCTCGATCACGACGATTGCTCCGCGCGGGTGCAGGATCTCTTCAATAGAATCAGCAATCTGAGTGGTGAGCCGCTCTTGCACCTGCGGACGACGGGCATAGACATCGACGAGGCGCGCGAGCTTGCTGAGCCCGGTGATCTTCCCATCCGGTGCCGGGATATAGCCGATGTGGGCTTTACCGAAGAAGGGCACCAGGTGGTGCTCACACTGGCTCCACAGCTCAATATCACGCACTAGGACCAACTCATCATGAGCGAGATCGAATGCGGTCGTCAGAACGTCCTCGGGACGCTGTCGAAGACCCGCAAAGACTTCCTCGTACATCCGAGCCACTCGCTCGGGCGTATCACGTAGACCGTCCCGATCTGGATTCTCTCCAGCAGCCAACAACAGCTCGCGAATGGCCGCAGCCGCGCGCGCATGATCGAAGTCGGGTAAGTCCCCATCGTCGGAGTCGCGCACCAAGCTGATTCCATCAGTCACATGAACAACCTAACTGACGTGCTCTAGGAGTAGTTAGCTAGTGCCGTCATTTCCTGCGGGCGGTGACGGTGCGGGAGGCGATGCAGGTGGGGCGGGCGGAGTTGACGGAGCAGACGCAGTCGAGTGAGCTGACGGCACAGGCTCATCTGTCGGGAGCATTGTCTGTCCATTGGCCGCAACCTGGCCGTTACGCAACGGTGCATCGATCGGTCCCCGGCCTGTCTGGCGACGGTCGGAACCTGTCCACGCGGGACGTGCACCACGCTTATCCATCTCCGTGAAAATCCGCGCAACATCGGCCTTATCTAGTGTCTCGCGCTCAAGTAGTTCCAAGACGAGTCGGTCGAGGATGTCGCGGTTCTTGAAGAGAATTTCGTAGGCTTCCATATGGGCCTGCTCAATGAAGCTGCGCACCTCCTCATCGATCGCAGCAGCAATCTCCTCGGAGTAGTCGCGCTCGTGTCCGCGATCCATTCCGACGAAGACCTCGCCGCTCTCCTTGCCGTACTTAATTGCCCCCAGGCGCTCGGTCATGCCGTACTGAGTAACCATCGCTCGGGCGACAGCAGTCGCCTTCTCGATGTCATTGGCGGCCCCGGTCGTTGGGTCGTGGAAGACCATCTCTTCCGCAGCCCGGCCCCCCAGCATGTAGGCGAGCTGATCAAGCATCTCGTTTCGGGTCGTCGAGTATCTTTCTTTTTCCGGTAAGACCATCGTGTATCCGAGGGTACGCCCACGCGGCAGAATCGTGATCTTGTGAACTGGATCGCTATTCGGCAACGCCGCAGCGACCATCGCGTGTCCACCCTCGTGATAAGCGGTAATGGTGCGCTCGTGATCGCTCATCAGTCGGGTCTTCTTCTGAGGCCCAGCGAGTACGCGATCGATCGCCTCGTCCAGCGCGTAGTTGTCCACCATCGGCTTGCCAAGGCGAGCAGTGAGCAGCGCAGCCTCGTTAAGCACGTTGGCCAGGTCGGCACCGGTAAACCCAGGGGTCCGACGGGCTACCGCCATCATGTCCACGGAATCAGCGAACGGCTTACCGCGGGAATGTACCTTCAGAATCTCGTAGCGCCCATTCAGATCTGGACGATCCACCGCAATCTGGCGATCGAATCGGCCCGGACGTAGTAAAGCCGGGTCAAGGATGTCTGGCCGGTTCGTCGCGGCGATCAGGATTACCCCAGCCGAGACATCAAAGCCATCCATCTCAACGAGCATCTGGTTCAGGGTTTGTTCGCGCTCATCGTGACCACCGCCCATACCCGCACCACGGTGGCGTCCAACGGCATCGATTTCGTCAATGAAGATGATGGCGGGAGCATTCTCTTTTGCCTGCTCGAAGAGGTCGCGTACACGGCTCGCTCCGACGCCAACAAACATTTCGACGAAGTCCGAACCGGAGATGGAGTAGAAGGGCACCTCAGCCTCACCCGCAACGGCGCGAGCGAGCAGAGTCTTACCCGTTCCGGGTGGACCGTAGAGAAGAACACCTTTGGGGATCTTGGCTCCGACGGCTTGGAACTTGGCGGGCTCCATGAGGAAGTCTTTTATCTCGACGAGTTCCTCAACGGCCTCGTCAGATCCGGCAACGTCGGAGAAGGTCGTCTTGGGGAGATCCTTATTAACCGGTTTAGTTTTAGCCTTCCCGAAGTTCATGATCCGGCTTCCGCCGCCTTGCATTTGACTCATGAAGAAGAACAACAGTCCGACAATGATGATGATCGGCAGAAGTGAGACCAGCAGCGTCACCAGCAGGTTGTCGGTGGGGACCTCGATGTCGTATCCCTCAGGCAGCTGACCGGCGTCGGTCTTAGCCTGCAACAGCTCCTGCAGCTGGACACCTTGGCCATCGATGTACTTAGCCGTCGTAACAGTGCCGTCTTTTTGGGTGACTTCGATCTTCTGTTCACGATCGATCAGCTTGGCGGACTGCGCCTGATTACTCTGGATTGTTTGAATGATCTGGGATGTCTCAACGTCTTTGGGCGCACCGAAGCTGCTCCAGAGGCTTGTCCCCAAAAGCACGAGAAATACGGCCAGCAGAATCCACAGCACAGGCCCACGGAGAAATCGCTTAGCATTCATCAAGAGACAGAGTATGCGAGAGCGGGCCAGAAACGACTGGCGGATTCGTAAAAGAGCGTTCCGCTTGTCGCATAACTGCCTGGATGCCTCTCTGGGCGCTCCGCTACAGCGGCTTGATCACGCCGACATAGCGCAGATTGCGGTATCGCTGGTTGTGGTCCATTCCGTAGCCAACGACGAATTCGTTCTCGATATCGAATCCGACGTATCGGACATCCACCTGGTTACGAACGGCCTCTGGTTTACGCAGCAAGGTGAGGATCTCCAACGACGCTGGCTGACGAGCCTGAAGACTCCGAATCAGCCACCGCAGGGTCAGTCCCGAGTCCAGCACATCCTCCACAATCAGCACATGGCGGCCTTCGAGGTTGGTGTCGAGGTCCTTGAGGATCCGCACGACACCGCTGGAGGTGTTACCTGCCCCGTAAGAACTGACTGCCATCCAGTCGATTTCTACCGAACCATCAAGCTCACGGGCAAGATCCGCCATGATCATCATGGCTCCCTTGAGGACCCCGACGAGGAGCAGTTCTTCACCCTCGTAGTCGGAATTTACCTCCGCTGCTAGCGCAGCGATTCGCTCATTGAGTTGCTCTTCGGTAAGCAGTACTCGGTCGATCTCTGAGGGAATATCCGTACTCACGCGGTAACCTTTCTGATCGGCTTCTGACTGATCGACACCCGCACGTGCAGCAGCTACCGACCTAGTGGATGTGCCCGATAAAGCACAAGAGTGTCAGAGATGCGCGCAACTTCGTGGTCGCCAGGCACTCTTGTAGGCCCTTGTCCTCGCCAATCGGCGACAAATCGGTCGATTGTGTTGAGGTGCGCGAAGGTAATCGAACCGGGAGCCACGCCAACCGCAAGCAACGCCAGCCGGTAGATCCTGGTCCGTACAGCCTTGGGTACGGTGGCGAGCTTCCCAGAATTGGCTAAGTCCAGCGCCACCACCACTCGGCCTTCTTCGATCAACTCCAGCCGATTTTCGGCTTGCATCGCGGCCCATTGGTCCAGTGCCGCGTTATCTAACTGCAGCATCGACGCCGTGCGGGCAAGTGCATCTCGAATCCCCGGGCCAAGCTCCTGCTCCAAGGTTGGTAGCACCCGGCTCCGCACTTTGACCCGAGCAAATGCTGCATCGTGATTATGTGGGTCGTGGTGAGGAAAAAGGCCTGCCTGTTCACAGATGTTCACGGTGTCGGTGCGAGTGGCAGACAAGAGCGGGCGGCGCCACAATCCGTCTCGTTCGCTCATCGCCGCCAGCGACCGACTCCCTGACCCTCTCGCCAAACCCAACAGCACTGTCTCGGCCTGGTCGTCCATTGTGTGCGCGAGAAGAATTGCTTTGGCCTCCACCTGGTGCGCCATCGCGATCATCGCTCGCCGGCGTGCCGTGCGCGCGGCTGCCTCCATACCGCCAGCGGCTGCGGACCGATCGACATCGACAGCGATCGCGACAACCGGCGCGAGACCAAAGGACACACATGTCTGCACAGCTTCGGACGCCACCGCGCCCGATCCGTTTTGAAGTTGGTGATCAATGACGATTACGCCCGCTTTCACTAGCCCTCGATCGGCGGAGACATCGGCAACCAGTCGGGCGAGGGCCAGCGAATCGGCCCCACCGGAGACTCCGACCAGGACGAGGTCATCGCTGCTAAGGTCCGCCAGCTGAAGTTCGACCAGCCGCCGCAATCTGCGGCGCACTGGCTGATCCCCCAGCGGACGCTGGGGGTCAACGACCTCGCTATCCATGGATTCGGCGAATCCATTCCTGCGGGGCTGCGATCTCAGCCAGCGTCGGCAGGTTCGCAGGCTGAGCCCATACCTCGTTGAATCCGCCCATCCCGATCTCATCGACAACGCTACGAACGAATGCCCCTCCCTCGGTGTACTGCCGTAACTTGGCATCCATACCGAATATTCGGCGCGCAATGGAGCCGGTGCTCCCAGGCTGATTACGGCGCTCATCAAAGCGTGACCGGATCAGCTCTACGCTGGGAACTACTTCGGGCCCCACCTCATCCATGACCACATCGGCATGACCTTCGAGCAGGGTCATGAGTGCGCTGATCCTGTCGTAGACGCCACGCTGCTCCGGAGACAGCACGGCCAGCATGAGCGCAGTGGCTCCATCGTTACCGCGCAGTACCTGCACAATTGCGTTTAACACATCCCCGCCGTGATTCAGGAATTCTCTGGGCGGCACATCCACGGCGGCAACGAGCATGCGAGTCTCAGCGGCGAAGTAATTGGGCAGCCAGCCAACGGCGTTAAATTGCACGCGGTGGGTCTCCTCATGCAAACACACCCATAGTTGGAAATCGCGTTGATCGACTCCGAGGGCATCGGCCACTTGGACAATATTCGGCGCAACCAGCATCAGGCGTGGGGTCTGGCCCGGCGGGACCAGTGCCTCGTATTGACCGAGAACTTTACCTGAAAGCCACCCCAGCAAGAAGCCCATTTGAACCGCAGTCAATCGCGATCCGATCTCGTTAACTGCCGAGACCCCATTGCTGCGCAGGCGGTCAAGCACCGGACTCAAAACGTATCGAAACGAGTCAAGG
>JBLHZE010000030.1:0-12623 GCA_047631015.1 Actinomycetes bacterium | reverse complement strand
AAAATACTCACATGGCGCGTCCGAACTTTCCGAGGAGGAGCGATCGCACATGGCGAAGATCCGAGTAGTTATCGCCGCCTTGACCGCGATTTGTCTTCTTAGCGCTCCTGCGGTGGCTCAGGCCGCAACCGATCAACCGACTAATCGCTTTGCACCTGTCATTAGTGAGGTCGAGCGTTCGCAAGTCCCAACGACCAGGATCGTGGGTGGCCAGCCCGCTAACCGTGGAACAACTCCTTGGTACGTACTGCTGTTCGCGTCCCAAGGAAACGGCGGCTACGCCATGTGTGGTGGGAGCGCGGTCGGGCAGCGCTGGATCCTGACGGCGGCCCATTGCCTGGCCGGCCAATCCACGACCCACACTGCCGAGTCCCAGGCCTACGTCAACCCGGCCACCGGAAACCCCACCTTGGACGACGTGGGTTTCGAGTCAGTCACCATCCACCCTGACTACAACAACGGCACGGTACGTAACGACTTTGCTCTCATCCGCACTAAAAAGCCGATGAATACCACCACACTTGCATATAGCAAGGACGGGACTTCTCCCACCGAGCAGACGAGTCTCACTGTAAGTGGATTCGGGACCCTCCGCTCTGGCGGT
Organism: Actinomycetes bacterium; assembly: GCA_047631015.1. Lineage (GTDB taxonomy): Bacteria > Actinomycetota > Actinomycetes > S36-B12 > UBA10799 > UBA10799. The sequence continues at coordinate 12,019 of JBLHZE010000030.1, read as the reverse complement.
GATTCGTCCGACGTACTCAGAAGCGCAGCAGTCAATGACCTCGCGGGTACCACCGGCGCGTGCGGAAAATATGGCACGCTTTACGACCCAGGGACGATGCTCTGTGCGGGCACGACAGGCGGGGCAGTCGATGCATGTCAGGGCGATTCCGGCGGACCACTCACTACTCGCGGTGTCAATCCCACATTGGTTGGCGTCGTCTCATGGGGGAATGGGTGTGCCCAAGCCGACTACCCGGGTGTTTACGCGCGCGTCTCCTCAGCCGCGAAATGGATTCACACGTCGACCGGAATTGCGCCAGAGACCATAAGTGCGCAGCAACCGGTTGCTGGGCCCACACCCGCGGTGAAGACCTGTCGCACCTACCGGGCCAAATTCCGGGGTGTCAAAGCAAAGAAGAAGACCTGCGCTGTGACATGGGATCCTGCGACCCAGAAGAAGGCCAAGAAGAAGGCCAAGAAGAAGGCCAAGAAGAAGTACCGACGACTCGCCCGTCGTTAGTTCAAACTCACAGTCTTGCTATCACCAACTTTGGTGAAAGACGCTCTACTAGTTCCTTCGGGGTAGAGGCTGCGCGCCACACTCGGGTTGTCCCCATTGCTGCCATCGTGGAATGACCGCTCGCTCGACACTCATTCGTCGGGTAGAGCCAGACCCGGGGGAGAAGAGCACCGCTGGTGGGTTTCCCCCATTCAGGCTGCCAGAAAACGTGGCGTCCTAGCTACCGACGAGCATGAGCGATTTTGCGGTCGAAAGAAAATAAATTCCCCCGATCGATTGCGCCCACGCCTCCAGGAGCTGCTTTCTTACGCCCCTTGAGAGCCCGCTTCGAAAGCCTGAACTGACGTATAGTCGAATCACGTTCATGGCAAGGAGTCGAGAGGATCATGAATTTGCGTCCTGACGCGAAACCAAATGAGCGCTCGCTCACGGTCTTTCTATTATCGATGATGACGCTGGTAATTCTTTACGGTATCGAAAACGCAGCGACCATGGCTCAGATCGGTTGGGGACTGATCACTGCATATTTGTTGGCAGCAATCTTTATTCTCCTCCCCGTTGGTCTCGTTTCGGCAGAGCTGGGCAGTGGGTCACCGCCACACGACGGGGGGCTCTACTTCTGGGTGAGGGAAGCCTTCGGCCCGCGGATCGCATTCTTCGCCCTTTTCCAACAATGGATCGCGTGGGTATTCACTATCCCGACCGTCTTTACGTTCGTGGCCGTGTCGGCGACCTATATCTTTAATCCGAACCTTCAAGACAACCAGGTCTACACCGCGCTTGTAGTGATCGCCATTACGGTCATAGCGACCGGTCTCAACTTATTCGGCGTGCGAAAATCTGGGATTGTCAGCGTGCTCAGCATTATTTTTCTGGTAATCATCCCAACCGTCGTGATTTTGGCACTTGCAATCAACTTCATCGCCCGGGGTGGGGCGCACACCGAGTTCAGCGCAAGCGAGCTGTGGATCTTCGACAATTCCGCGGCTCTTGGTTGGATGATTGCCGGTATTAATTCTTTCTTGGGACTCGAGATGAGTGCCTATTTCCTGAAGCGACTTCGCGATCCTCAAAAACAGTTCCCACTTGTGCTGATCATCGCCGGGACGCTCGCCTTCGTGTTCCTCACACTTCTGACGCTCGCGGTCTTCCTCGTCACGCCTGCCGGCTCGGTGAGCCTCACGGCGGGAATCATGGAAACGATCACCACACTCTTTGAGTCCCAGAATCTAGCGTTTCTCGTTCCGATCATTGCAGCAATAATCGCAATCGGTGGGCTTCTAAAATCCAGCACCGTCGTCCTTGGGCCGGCAACTGGGCTCTTTGCAAGCGCTCAATACGGGCATCTTCCGGCAAAGCTTACGAAGGTGAACAAGCGTGGCGCGCCGGTCTCGCTACTCGTCGTCCAGGGCATCATCGTCCTGTTCGCGACCCTTGCTTTTGTCGTGTTCAAAAGTGTGGAAACAACCTTTTTTCTATTACTCACACTATCTGTAATCCCCTATATGCTTGCCTACTTCTGCATGTTCGCGGCAGCGATCAGGCTCAGGTACAAGCAACCTCAGGTGAGACAAGACTTCCGCGTGCCCGGCGGCAAAGTCGGGATATGGGTTGTGTGCGGGCTCGGATTTGTCGCGAGCCTCGCTGTTCTCATTGAGGGAGCCGTGCCCCAAGCCCTTGCACCCGACCAGAAAGTCAAGGGTGCTGTGGCGGTCTGGGTAGTCATGATTGTCGTTTGCATAGCCCCCTTCCTGATTGACCGAAATAAGCCCTCGAAGGCCCTCGACGAAGAAGTCGACGCCCAAGCCGTCTCCGGACATTCACGCGATTAAAGTCAAAGGAATCACTGTTCAACCGGATCACGCCAGAACTGATACGTAGGCTGGTGAGTTCCCGATCGGGCCAATTGCCACGTGAAGGTTCGCGATCGGGGCCGTCGCCCCACGCTCCACTTGCCAACGCTCAACCCGAGCGGCTCAGACGACCCGCCAACCGAGGGCGGGTCAACAGTCACGCTGAAAAATGGGTATCCTCACCCCAGCGGTAGTTCAACCGGTCGCGCGCCACCACGCGCGCCGGATTCGGAACAGCCGCCATGCGGGTGTAGCTCAATGGCAGAGCGCTAGCTTCCCAAGCTCGATACGGGGGTTCGATTCCCCTCACCCGCTCTCGCGCATTCGGGGCGCCCCACATCGCTGCGATCCGCGGTGCAAGAATCCGCGCTCTGTCGGCGCTGAGCGAAACCGCGAAGCCCGGGTTCGTCGATAATGTCGCCGCTCACCGTTCCCACATCGGAATGAGCGGGTGCGCAGAAGCAACCGACAGCGCACAGAAGGACTCCCCGCCTTCGCGTCATCCTGCTCATGTCGCGGCAAGCATTGCATCTCATAAGCGCCCCGCACCGGTTCCTACAACGATCTCCGAGCTGCCCACACCTTGACTCCCCCGATGCTCAAGCTCCTCGCTTCTCTGCCCAAACCAGTCGCATATGTCTTGGGCGGTGGCGGATCCTATGGTGCAAGCCAGGCAGGACAGCTTCGTGCACTAGCGCGGACCGACCTTCGCCCAGACTTCGTCGTCGGAACGTCTGTCGGATCGCTGAACGGCACGATACTTGCGGAGACACCGGAGACCGCTGGAGATCGCCTCGTCTTCGAATGTGACGGGCATTGATACGAGGAATCCTGTTGCGGGTACCGAGGTCACCGTCATCCCAGGCCATTGACTCCGTACATGTCCCTAAAGGCTTTTTGCAGTTTGTTCATGTTCGGGGCGCCAAGGCCTGAGGCCCAGTCGTATCCCTTTGTTGCTTTGCAGCAATCTGGGTTATCCAGGGCGTTGTTGCCTTGGCGGATGTCGTAGATGCTCTGTTTCTGGCTCTTCTTGGCGACGTAGAGGGCTGGAGCCACATGACCGAATGATGGATTTTTGAGCTGTCGTTCTTGGGCAGCTAGCATCGCGATGTTTGCTCCGAAGTACGGGCTTGATGCGCTTGTTCCCGATACCGCCTGGAACCCCTGCCCGTCTGTATATACGGGCCAACCCGGACCGAATGATGCGTGCATGGAAATATCAGGAAGTGTGCGCCACTTTGATTCGGTAGTGTGTGGGTTCTGCCACCATGGACTTCGGTAGAGGGTTGACTGCCCGCCGCCCCCCGATCCATCGGGGAGAACTTCTGCTCCGCCGTCGCTGTTGACGTAGCGGTTGACGTCTTTCCAAACCACTTCTTTCTTGCGCTGGTTCCGCTTGTTTAGAACAATGCGCGACCCGCCTACTGCTGTTATGTACGGGCTAGACGCTGGGTAAGCAACCGCAAGTTGAGTTGCGGTCGGATCAGAGGATGCGCACTGAGATGACCCGTCATCTCCCGATGACGCCATAGTGCTAGACCCAGCCAAACCCAATCGGATGAGCTCAGAATCTATCAACGTGCGGAAGTCGTCTCCACTTGGTCCCGTCACCTCTTCTTCGCAAAAGACGTAGGACATGGAAACCACATCGGGCAGTTTATTCAGCGAGAACGCTCGCGCCCATGCCTGAAACTGGTTCAGGAGCAGGGGCAACGATTCCACTACTTTGATCCGGCTGCCCTTGGGCAAAGCCCCTTGCAAAACTTGAGTGTCTAGTTCCCCTTCCAGTCCTGCGGGCAATGGACCCGTAACCCCATCTGTTCGGATCCGTTTGAAACTTCGCTTGGGAGTCTTAAAACACTTGGCCGCTTCGCGCAGGCTAGCCTCTGAGTATCCGTTGCCTAAACTAATAATGGCCATTCGAATGTCGCGACCAACGCTCGTATCGTTTCGCTTCGTTCGCACACCATAGGCGCGGGCCAATTGCTTAAAACTGTATGTATTGGCGGCTTTGGCAGCTTTGCAACCACCAATGTAAGTGCCCTGGTTTGGTTGGATTGGTTTCAGGTCTTGTTTCGTTGCAACGGCAGCCATCTCGGAGTAATAAGAGACCGATTCACGGACCAAACCCTTGACGTCGGGAGGCTTTGCGCCCGTAGCGGCGCTGTAAAGAACCAGCGCTGGGGATCCTGGTATTGTCTGTCTCTCGATTGGCTGCTTAAGCCAATCGGACATAGAAGAAACAGTTCCGGTTACCCTGACAAATACACCTGAACGATCGAGTTCGGTTCTCAGACCGTATTTGCTAGTTGAACGTGAAAACTTCTTCAGAGTCTTGCTGCTCACTCCGTACTCCGACGCGATTCTCGCCCGGTCGATAAACATTCGGAATGTTGAAGACTTCGGATTACTAACCCGCCTCAAAGCTTTCTTCGCCCGTTTCTCAGGTCGTTTCAAACCGTAATAGAACGTAATAACGTCGGAGTCACTACCCGCCACCGAGCCCGGTACGCTAACCGCGCCGACTCGAGACGACTCGGGGTTCTGACCAGTAGCCGAACCGAGCCCAGTGCCTAATAGCGTTAACGCAAACATGGCACTTGCTCCAGCGATAACACGCTTCCAAACAAAAAGAGGCATGTCAAAAGCCTATCGCGGCGCTGGCGGCGGATTCAATCGGTGGGACCCGCGTCGTATGACTTCTCCAAGAGCCAGATCAACAACGCCGAGTCGTACCACCTGGCGTTGAAGTGGCTGGCCCAGCTGAAGGTTCAGGGCCCCGGCCTCTACGGGAATCCCCCCCCGACGTAACCGGCGCGAACTTCGCTGGCTAGAAGCCCGCTCACGAGACCCTGCCAGCCGCGGGACGCCCTGTTTAGCGTCACGTCGAGCGCTCTGAGATGTAACTACGACGGGGCACTCATGTCCGCAAATGGGTCAATGCGGACGAACGGTTCCGGAATCGCGAACTCGATTCCATCCACTGCCCGGTGATGCTCAAGCATGCGCAATGTCACGTCAAAATCATCCGCTAAGTACGGCATCGCCACTAGCGGCGGTCCCAGCGGTGTGGTGAAGTCATCCCAGTGGATCGGGTAGACCCGCTGCGCACCGAGCTCCCCGACGGTCTCCCGCCAGTACTGGTTCCGAAAATCCTCGCTCTGCTTCCCCAGCGGCCCAACCCCCAAAAAAACCGCATCCGCCCCGTAGTGCGTGAACATCCCCGGGATGAATCCTGCGCTCGGGTGGATCACCAACCGACGTACTTTGCCGGACTCACTGGTGTGGGTGATGTGGAACGAGTAGCACTCGGCCATCTTGTATGCGCCAGCCCGAGCGGGTGCGATCACCGGGTCAGAAATGACTCCAGTGAACTTAGGGTGAGGTGAATGCTCAGAGGCGATCACCTGGACGCGGAACTTGCCGTAGCGCAACGGCTCCTCGAGGTCCGGCATACACATCTGGTCTGCGGCTAATCCCCAGCCACGACCAATGTTCATTGTTGACGAGGAACCGACCATGGTGGCACCGGTCCGCCACGCGACGGCCGGGGAATCTAAGGCGTGGTCATAGTGCGAGTGAGCGACAAAGATTGCCTCCACCTCGGTGATGTTGGCAATCCGCAGCGCGGCATCGATCCGAGCGGAGTTCGAGCGAATCCGCGAGCCCAGGACCTGCCAGAGCGGTGGTCGTGAAAAAAAGCCGTCGGTCATAATTGTCGTGTGGCCGTCGGTCAACGCGATGGTCGAGACGCCGAGGAAGATCGCTCGCAGCTCACCACCAGCGTCCTCCCCCGGCGGGCAGCCGATCGCGTATCGACTCGTATCGCTAGGCATCGACGGGCGCCTACTTACGGCGAACTTGGTGCCAGCGGTTGCAAGTGCAACCCCGGCTGCAGCGAACCCAAGCAGTGTGGAACCCATACGCAGTGTCATCCCGTCGGAAGAGATCGGACGCGTTCCTGAGCAGTCAGTCGGCGGCGGCGGTGAACGAACTGAGTCCCCAGGTTAGCGGTAAGTCGATCGCTGAGATCGACCAGAAGAAGTCGATGGCTAGCAGTGGTGGCCGTGTTGCTCGCCTTTCTACAGCTCCAGTTCATCGATCAAGGCCTGGATCCGCGCTTTGATGTCATCGCGGATTTGTCGCACCTGGTCGATCTCTTGGCCTGCCGGGTCGTCGAGCTTCCAGTCCTCGTAACGCTTACCGGGGAAGACCGGACAGGCATCACCACAGCCCATCGTGATCACCACGTCTGATTCTTTGACGGCGTTGGTCGTCAGCAACGTCGGCGCCTCGGCCGTGATGTCGATACCTTCTTCGGCCATCGCCGCGACGGCAATCGCGTTGATCTGATCGGCCGGTGCGGAGCCGGCAGATAGAACGTCGATCCGGTCACCAGCCAACGCGCGCACGTAGCCGGCGGCCATCTGGGAACGTCCCGCGTTGTGAACGCAGACGAACAGAACACTGGTTTTGAGGGGCGGATTCGCGCAGCAGACGCTGGCCGTGTCTGGCTTCCCGGCTGCGGGCACGGTGTGCGCGCTCGATGCAGGGGTGCCACGCTCGGGGTCGTTCATTTTTCCCATGAACTCCACGTCCATCGCCGCAACTGGGTGGTCATCGGTCATTGTGTAGACCTCCCACGGTATCCCGGCAGGATCATGGACCCACACTTTGTCTTGGCACGCATAGCAACATGTCGTGTCGAGCTGGAAATATACCAATCCCGTTGGCTTGGCTCGGTCCACTGTCAGTCACCATCTGAAGATCTGCACCAACGCCGGGCTCATAGAGCGCGATCGGCGCGGCGCGTCGGCTTGGCTCAGCGTGCACCCTGACCGACTGCACGATCTCGGGCACTGTTCACCTCATCCTGGTGACTCTTAGGACCACTGACATCGGCATCCGAGGGCGCTTAGGGGAAGATGGCGCGATGTCGTTCCCTCAGCCGCTACCGCGCGATGCCAGGCCGCATCGCCGTGTTCGGGTGAGCATTCGGGCCGGCCTCGTTTGGGCAGTCGTCGCAGCGGCAGTCAACGTTGTGATCTGGCTGGTCGCGACCGCGATTGGGATCGACTTCACCGTGTGGCCTCAGGGCGAGTCACAGCCCCAGACGAATGCCGGGCCACTGGCTATCGCCGGTGCGACTCTGCTTGCCGGACTGCTTGCCAGCATTGCGGCGGGGGTTCTCGGCAAGCTCGTTCGCAAAGCAGTGCGATGGATCATCCTCGGCGGGGTAATCCTTACGATCGCGTCGTTGACGGCCCCGTGGGAACAGCCGGGCTCCGTCCTCACATCGACGCAGATTGCCCTGACGCTGATGCACATCGCCACCGGAGGATTCGTCACCTTCGGACTTGCCCGCGGGATGTGGACCGACGATCGCGCGGTTACTGCTTAGCGCACCGTCGCTCACGTCCAGACGGGAATTCAGGTAAGTAGGGGGCCAAAAGTGACGGATTCGTGCATACATTTGGCGCGAGGGTATTGCGTAAGTTACCGACGAGTAGCATGATGTTGTTACTGACGGGTAACAACTAGACTTCTCGACTCTAAGGAGCCTGATATGGGCCATTACAAGAGCAACTTGCGAGATATCGAGTTCAACCTCTTCGAGGTCTTCGGTGCAGGCGATCGCCTGGGCCAAGGCCCCTTCGCTGAAGTAGACGTTGAGACTGCCAAGGATCTACTGCGTGAAAGCGAGAAGCTGGCCAGTGGCCCACTCGCGGAGGGCTTCACCCCCAGTGATCGCAACCACCCGATCTTTAACCCTGAAGACTATTCCGTAACGCTCGACGAGGACTTCAAAAAGTCCTACGCCGCGCTTTACGACTCCGGGTACTGGATGGCCGCTATGCCCCAATCCGTCGGCGGTTCCGGTGCGCCCCCAAGCCTCGGCTGGGCGATCAACGAAATGTTCCTCGGAGCTAACCCTGCCGCTTTCATGACGCTGGCCGGCCCTGGCTTTGCGGCGATCCTGGACAGCATCGGCACTGATGAGCAGCGGCACTGGTCCCAGCTCATGATCGAACGCGAGTGGGGCGCAACTATGGTCCTGACCGAGCCAGATGCTGGCTCGGATGTCGGTGCTGGTCGCACCAAAGCCACCCAGCAGCCCGACGGCAGCTGGCACATCGAGGGTGTCAAGCGCTTCATCACTAACGGTGAGAACGACATCAACGAGAACATCATTCACCTCACCCTGGCCCGTCCAGAGGGTGCCGGACCAGGGACCAAGGGCCTCAGCCTGTTCGTCGTCCCGAAGCACACCTTCGACACCGAGACCGGCGAGATCGTCGCCCGCAACGGTGTCTACACGACAAATATGGAAAAGAAGATGGGGATCAAATCCTCCACTACGTGCGAGCTCACCTACGGCGAGAAGGAGCCGGCAATTGGCTACCTGGTTGGGGATGTCCACGACGGGATCGCCCAGATGTTCAAGGTCATTGAGTACGCCCGGATGCTCGTCGGCACGAAGGCAATCGCCACTCTGTCAACTGGTTATCTGAACGCCCTGGACTACGCGAAGAACCGCGTCCAAGGTGCCGACCTGACGCAGATGCTTGATAAGACTGCACCTCGCGTCCCAATCACGGCGCACCCGGATGTACGCCGCAGCCTGATGATGCAGAAGTCTTACGCTGAGGGCCTGCGCGCTCTTGTCGCCTATACGGCCATGCACCAAGACCGAGTCCAGATGCACGCGGCCGAGCACGGCGATGGCGATATAGACGATCGCATGAACGACCTGTTGCTGCCGATCGTTAAAGGGGTCGGCTCCGAGCGTGCCTGGGTAATTCTTGGTACCGAATCGCTCCAGACCCTGGGCGGGTCCGGCTTCTTGCAGGACTACCCGATCGAGCAGTACGTGCGCGACGCCAAGATTGACACGCTGTACGAAGGCACTACCGCGATTCAGGGTATGGACTTCTTCTTCCGCAAGATCGTTCGCGACCAGTTCCAGGCGGTTACCCAGCTGGCTTCGGAGATCACCGAGACCATCAAGGCGACCTCCGAGGGCGACCAGATTGCTGCCGAACGCGGACTACTCAATAGCGCGCTGGAAGATGTACAGGGTCTGATCGGCACGATGGGCGGCTGGTTGATGAAGAGCCAGGAGAACCCCAACGAGCTGTATCGCGTCGGTCTGAACACGAGCCGTCTGCTGCTGGCCTGTGGCGATCTAGTTATCGGTTGGCTCCTGCTCAAGCAGGCAGATGTGGCAACTGCCGCGCTGACCGCTGGCCCCAGCGATCGCGATAAGACCTTCTACGAGGGAAAGCTCGCAACAGCCAAGTGGTTCGCCCAGAATCGTCTTCCACTCCTAGCCGCTGAGCGTGCTGTGGCCGAGGCCACCTCGCTTGAGGTCATGGAGATCGACGAGGCACTGTTCTAGGAAGCTATGCGGTCTAGGACGAGACCAACGGTTCTCATCAACACCACGCGTTCGGCGAGTGTGACAGTGGGGTTCGGGAGTCAAGCTCCTCGCAGCCACCAACGTCGCACTCGTCGCTTGCGTTTTAGGGCGCAAACGTATGCTTCTCACATGAAGAGGTTCGCGGCATTGATTGTTGCCGCCCTGGCCGTGGCGCTGTTCCTCATTGGAGCCGGACCGGCAGCCGCCCACGACGAGTTACGGTCGACAACTCCCTTGGACGGCGCATCCCTGACGACTGCACCCAAGGCCGTCACGTTGACCTTCGCGGCCGAGCCAATCAAGAACACCTCGAAGCTCGTCGCGACATCGGATACCGGCGAGCAGATCGCCCTCACTAAGCTGTCCGTGGCTGGCAGTATCGTGACCGCACAGTGGCCGACTGCGGCACCGGCAGGAACCTATAAAGTCGCCTGGCGCAGTGTAGGTAGCGATGGCCACCCCCTGACTGGCACGTTCAGTTTCAGCTATTCGACACCAGGCCGCGGGCCCACCATTCCCGATGACACCACCGGAGAACCACGCGCCGGAATCGGAGTTACTACGCCAGCTCCGCAAGCATCCCCGGTGACGGCAACCGGGCCAGGCGGAATCGGCGGAAACCTGTGGATACCACCAGCCGTCATCGTGATCTTCGCCATCGTTGCCGGCTTCATCGGTTGGCGGGACCGCAGTAAGCGACGTAAAGCCGACCGCCCGAATACGTAGCGGATAAAGAGAGACGTGAGCACCCAAACCCCATCCCGGCCTCAAATGGCTGGTGCACCAGGCAGCCCGGCAACCGAGAAACCACTCGTGCGGGTGGTCATCGGTTTCGGTGTCCTGGCGATCGTCAGCTCGCTCGTGGGTGTCATCCTCTCTGGGGCAAGCTACGTGCCCGCTCCGGACGGTCTTCCGGACACTGGTCCCGTCGTCACCTGGCTACTGCCTGCAAGTTCGGCATTCGTGTTCGCTGCCGCGGTCGCCACCATCGGATGGCTCCTCCTCGCTGGATTTCTTGACCCGGCCATGGGCAAAAAGACCGTCTCCGTCCGTGGACGTCGTGCCCTGATACGGGCCAGCGTGGCAGCCGCGGTGTGGTGCGTCGCGGCACTGGGATCGGCCTTTCTCACACTGGCCTACATCCTGGGGATACCGCTGAGCGAAGCCGTCTCGCCGAGTATCTTCACGACCTATGCCTGGGATATCGAGGATGTTCGTGCCCTGATTATTTCGGCCATCCTCGCGGCTGCCGTCAGTGTCGGATCGCTGCTGAGCGTCGAACTTCGCCGGGTAACGATTTGGCTCGCGTTGGCGCTTGCTGCGGTCGCCACTCCCGCAACTGCCGGCCATGCCGCAGGTCTCGGCGATCACTCGATGGCGCTGACCAACAGTGTTGTTCATGCCGTCGCCGCATCGGTGTGGATCGGCGGGTTGATCGCTCTTGGCGCATTGGTCTGGCCACGTGCCCAGGACATCGCGATCGCCGCTCAGCGGTTCGGATATCTCGCGATAGCGAGCGTCATTCTCCTGACATTTGCCGGGCTGGGGAACGCCTACGTCCGGCTCGGTGCCCCCAGCGACCTGCTCACCAGTGGCTACGGTCGCCTCGTTCTCATGAAAGTAGCTCTGCTCATCGTTCTCGTGGCGAGCGCCAGCTGGATGAGACAACGCCTCCTGCCAAAACTCAGCGACGATAAGCCCCGTCGAACATTCGCAAAAGTGGCAATTCTTGAACTCTCCCTGATGGCAGTGGCGAGCGGGTTGGGTGTTGCCCTGTCCCTGACCGAACCAACCCGAGTCGAGATCGAGTTTGCAACGCAAGGTGAGGCGCTTCTCGGCTTCGCGTTCCCCGCGTCGCCAACGGCAAGCTCCGTACTGTTCGGCTGGGACTTCGACATCCTGTTCTTCACCCTCGGCGTCGCTGCCTGCGTTTTATACGTGATGGGGACGCACCGTCTGAAGGCGCGCGGTGACAAGTGGCCGGTCCTTCAAACAGTCTCGTGGTTTATTGGGTGGGGAATCTTCATCTGGACAACCAACGCTGGCATCTCGGTCTACTCGCAGGTATCCGTTGGACTGCACATGGTGCAACATATGACGATCGTCATGATGGTCCCAATCTTCTTGGTGCTGGCCGCCCCCATGACGCTAGCCCTGCGGGCAATCAAACCCTCTCCAACCGGTGGCCGAGGTCCACGTGAACTGATCATGTCTGGCCTACATTCCAAGGTCGCGATCATCTTGA
>JBLHZE010000029.1:0-12751 GCA_047631015.1 Actinomycetes bacterium | reverse complement strand
TACGTGGCACCTGCCGAAAACCAAATAGGGCGGCGTCTACTCCCGGGAACGGACGTGAACAGACTGCAGGAGTCCGATCCCTATCCAGGCAGCAAACATCGAGGTACCGCCGTAGGAAACGAATGGTAGTGGCACACCCGTGACCGGCATGATCCCCAGATTCATCCCGATGTTTTCGAATGCTTGGAAGCCAAACCAGCAGACGACTCCGGTCGCAACAAGGCGGCCGAACGGGTCTCGTGCCATCCGGGCAATACGCAGTCCGCGCCAGAGGATGATCCCGATCAGACCAATAACGACCGTTGCTCCGAGGAGTCCGAACTCTTCGCCGGCGACCGAGAAGACGAAGTCGGTTTGTTGGTAGGGAACGAATGCCCCCTGGGTCTGATCGCCGTTAAGAAATCCCTGGCCAAAGGGCCCGCCCCCGCCGATGGCGATCCGTGCCTGGGCGGTGTTGTAGCCAATTCCCTGCAGGTCGCGGCTCGGGTCAGTGAACGCCAACAATCGATCGATTTGGTATTGATCCAGCACACCGAGCACAATCGCAAGTAACCCGCCGAGAACGGCGGAAACCAACAGTCCGATGACCCAGCGAGAACGAGCATTGGAAATGACGATGATGCCAATAACGATCGTGCCAATAACGAGCACTGTGCCCAGATCCGGTTGCAGCATAATGAGGACGACTGGTCCGGCAGCCCATATCAACGATCGGCGGACATCGACCTCCATCGGGCGATCTCGCCCCACGCCACGCTCGGACAGGATCATCGCCATTGCCAAGATGACGACAATCTTGGTGAGCTCGCTAGGCTGCATCGTGAAACCAGCTGGTAGTGAAATCCACGCATTGGCGCCATTGATCGTTGTCCCGAACGGTGACAAGACAACGAGCAGGAGCGTGATGACCACGCCGTAGGCCAGCGGGGTATAAGCGCGAAGGGTGCGATAGTCGACCCGCATCACCACCCAGCCCAACGAGATTCCAATTACCACGTTCAACAGGTGTTTGATCAGGAAGCTGTTGGGATCGTCGTCGGCGGCAAGGAGGCGGCCACGTGTCGCTGAGTACACCAACATGGCGCCGATCAGCGACAGACTGAGGGCAGCTCCGAGCAGGACGACATCAAGACGCCGAAAGTTGATGACGTTCTCGCGGACTGTGCTGGCGATCCGGTCAGCTCGCCCATTGCTCTGAGGACGACGTTCGACAACAACGGCCTTCGGTGTTGTTGGCGGCAGTATTCTTGGCGGTAATGCTGAGGGTGGCGCTGCTTCAGGATCGGCGGAACGCCCGTCACGAAGATCAACGGTAGAAGGTTCGGTTCGGCTACCTGATGGCCCCGAATGCGGGCTGGTTTGTCCTGGTTGCTGGCTCGGCGGACGCGTCATCGGCTAGGCCCTGTTGCGCGGCTCGACACAGTTCCAACCGGAGTCTCTACCCCTTCAGCCGGATCCGGAACTGGTGACTCACCACCCGCAGACGTTGGTGGCGATTCGGGTTGTGGATTCCGGCGGGCATTCGGGGTAGCTGCGAGCTCAACATTTGTCGCCATCGGGTCAGGGTTGGAGTTTTCCCCGAGCCCGTCGCTCGTCACTTCTGGTAGCCCAATCGCCGGTTCCCCACCCGCCAAGACACTCTTCCGCGGTTTGACATTCGAACCGGTGACTCCGAAAAGTGCCTCGTAGATAGCCCTGACGCTGGGCCCACAGGTTCCTGATCCGGTTCCACCTTGAGAGACCATGCAGGTAACGGCATACTTGGGCGCGGATGCCGGCGCGAAAGACGACAGCCACGATGTAGACGTCTTGCCGACAACCTCGGCAGTACCGGTCTTGGCCGCGATCCCGCCGACTTCATCTAGCGGGAAACCTACGAATACACCGCTGGTCGTGCCACTCTCGCTCGTCATCGTTAGTGCCCGTCGCAGGTAGGACAGCGTCGAATCGGTGGTGTCCACCTGGCCATTACTGACGGGGGCGAACTCTTCGCGAACCTCACCGTGGCGGCTTACCGATGCTTTGGCGAACTGCGGTTGCCAGAGCGTACCGCCGTTCGCGATCGCCGCGTACATCGTGTTCATCTGCAATGGGGTAACGACGGTGTCACCTTGACCGATCGCAAAGTTCAGAGCATCCCCTGCGCGGTACTTATCCCCTTCAGCGCAGTAGTCCTTGGCGTAGGACGTAAGGAGCTCCGCACGCTCAGCAGACTTCAGTTCGGGATAACCCTGCTCAGCACGTCGACAAAAGTCATCTCTGCGTTCCGCATAGTCGGCAACCTTGGTGTCGCGCCCAACGACCCGACCGGTCGACTCCCCCGGGATGTCAATCCCAGTTTTCTCTCCGAGACCAAACTCGCGAGCCTCGCGGTAGATCGCCTCATCCGGCGCTCCCTTAGGATTGATTCCGCCATCGGCCCCCCACATCTCATGGGCGAGGCGGTAAAAGACGGTGTCGCACGAGATGGCCAGTGCACGGGCAAAGTCCACCGACCCGTACGCCCGAGACTCGTAGTTGCGGAATTCTTGGCCACCGACCGAATATGAGGATGGGCAGCTATAGCCCTGGTTTGGGTCGTAGCCGCTCTTGATGGCCGCAGCAGCGGACATCACTTTGAAGGTCGAGGCCGGCGCATAGGTCCCTTGAGTTGCCCGGTTCAGCAGCGGATTGCCCTGCTTCTCGTCGGTGAGCGCGCTGTAGTCAGCACCATCGATTCCGCCGACCCACACCTGCGGATCGTAGGTCGGCGCTGATGCCATGGCCAGCACTCGTCCATTGGTCACATCGGTGACGACGATCGTGCCAGAATCCGCTGGATTCCCCTGTTCACGACCAAGGTCCAGAGCCGCTATCAACTGCTTTTCAACCAATGCCTGTAACCGAGCGTCAACACTAGTCACGAGATTGTCCCCTGGGATCGCAGGTTCATCGCGCAACGTATCGGTGACGGCACCTGACCTACTGACAGAGACCTGCTGAACACCAACGGACCCCATCAGCACATCGTTGTATTGCTGCTCGAGTCCGGATCGACCAATAGCGGATGTCGCCATCACCTTGTCTTCTTCGTCCAGAGCGGCGACTTCCTCCTGGGTCATGGGGCCCAGGTATCCAGCTGCGTGGGCGAAGTTCGCGCCGTACGGACCTGGATAGGAGCGCGTCGGGGTGAGTTCGGTGCGGACCGCCTTGAAGTTTCCTTCAGATTCCATCAGCTGCAGCCCAACATCTTGCGGGACGTCTTCGGCAACAACGGCTGGTTGTTCGTTAGGGCCGTTCCAGCACAGTGGCTGTTTGGGTGCACCAGGGGTCCCGCAGGACTTCAGCCGAACCGACAGGGCCTCGGCACTCGTCCCTAGTTTGGCTGCGAGCTGATCTAATACCGCGGCACCGTCATCGGGTTGGCGAGCCAACTCGGCGCGATCAATTGTCACCGAGAGAGTGGATCGGTTCGCAACCATCGGTCGCCCCTGCTGATCGAGAATCAGTCCACGTTGAGCCGGGACCACCACCTCACGCACACCGTTGGCCGTGGCCGCGGTTCGGTATTGGCCGCTGTCGCCAACCTGCATCCAGGCAACCCGCAAGAACAGCGTCGCAATCAGCGATAGGAACAGCACCTGTAAGACGATCAAGCGAGCATCACGACGCCGGACGGCAGCGACGGACCCTTCTCGGACTCGCGCGCGACGGGATTCATCGTCGGACTTGTCGCTGGTTGGTGCACCAATGCGAGCTATCCGACGCGCCAGGTCGTCGAAGCTGAGGTTCACGCGAGCCGCCTATCGTCGGCAGCTCCGCGATACAACATTCCGATCAGCGGAATAATAAGGATCGAGAGCACAACCGCGTAGAGGAACTGAGTCAGAGCGAGGACCACCACGATCGACCAGGTCACACCCGGATTACCAATCGCAATCGCGAGCAGTGCCTGAGCCAGTACGACGCCGACACTGAGGCCGGCCACTGTGCTGACTGCTTGCAGATCAGGGCGACCGGGTTGGAGCTCAACGAACCCGGCCAGAAATCCAGCGATGGCATAGACCGCCGCCGTTTGGCCCAGCGATCCGGCCGAAGGCGGTGCCAAATCGACGAGTACTCCCGCAGAAAAACCGATAACAGCCCCAGCCGCCGGTCCCGCACTCATCGCGAAGGTCAGCACCACGACCAGAAGGAGAGCCGGAGTTGCTCCAGGTAGGCCGAGCCGCGCGAATACCGATGCCTGGAGCACCACTGCTGTGACCAGCGCAGCGATAACGAGGACTCCGCGCGCAGCGTTCATTTGCATCATGTGTCATCGCCCCGCAGAAGACGGGTCAGTTGGCGCTGGCGCTGGGGTAGGCACGGTTGGAGTGACCGCCTCACGGGGTACGGTTCGAGGAGCGTCGACAACAACACCAACAACATCAAGCGCGCCCATCCGGGCAGCGGGAGAAATCACCGCAGCCCGATCTGCTTGGCCAGGCTCACCCCGAAACCCGACCACCGTCCCCAGCGGAAGTCCGGCAACGTAGGGCCGGCCTTCCGGCGAGCCAAACGTCACCAGTTGGTCCCCCTCAGCGACGGGCGCGGTCGGGTTGAGTAAGCGCAAAATACTCTCGCCAGGTTGTCCGGTCCCCTGCAGCGCCCCGGCCTCTCCAGAGGGAACCAGTCGCGCTCCAATAACCGAGTCATCGTCAGTTGCTAGCTGCACGGTCGCCGTAGTCGGACCAACCTCTATCACCTTGCCGACGAGTCCCTGGCCATTCATCACGCTCATATCCCGGGTAATGCTGTCGCCACTGCCAGCATCGATAGTGACGGTTCCGTTGAATGTCTGGGCAGAGCCATACGCGACAACCCGCGCTGGGAGCACCTGGTACCCACCGACTCCGGCCGTCTGCAGCATGGCCGCGAGCTCCGTTCCAGCACGCAGCGCGTCTTGCTGCGTTATGGGATTACCGCTGACTTCGCCAATTTGGCTGGCGGCAACCGCACTGCGTTCATCGGCATTGCCGAAATTAGTTGCCGACTGAGCCATCGTCACGAATGGCGAGGCCGCCCCAGCGACTGCCGTCTGAACGGGTCCTACGACTGCACTCGTCAGTCCACGCAGCCCGCCAATGGCACTGCTTCCCCGGACGTCGAGAAGAATGAGCGTGATTGAGACGAGCAGCAGCACACCGAGTACTGCTCGTGCCCTCGTCGCCTCACGCATCTCGCTCGCCCTTCATGCCTAACCGAATCCCTAGATTGCCGTCAGCGCGAGGTGCCGCCGTCATCATTGGCCCCGATCCCGCTCGTCACTCCACCTAGTCGATCCAACTAATAACGTGACTCTGCTAGTAGAACTGGCTTTAGCGCCTCAAAGTCCTCGACACACCGACCAGTACCCAAAGCGACGCAGCCAGCCGGGTCCTGGGCAACCATCACGGGCATACCGGTCTCGTGTCGGAGTCGCTCGTCCAGGCCCTTGAGCAGAGCGCCGCCGCCGGTCAAGACAATCCCGGAATCCATGACGTCACCCGCTAGCTCAGGTGGAGTCCGGTCAAGAGTCGTGCGTACCGCGTCCACAACTGCCGTCACTGGGTCATGCAGGGCCCGACGAATCTCTTCGGCTGTCAGGACAACGGTGCGGGGCAGCCCACTGATCAAATCCCGGCCGCGTACCTGTGCCTGCGGCTCATTACGGGTAGGAAAGGCTGAACCTAGGCGGATTTTGATGTCCTCTGCTGTCCGTTCACCGAGTAGCAGCGAGTACTCTTTTTTGACGTGATGCACGATCGCATCATCGAGTTGGTCGCCACCGACCCGCGCCGAGATGCTCGTCACGATCCCACCGAGGCTGATGACGGCAACCTCGGTTGTTCCGCCACCTATGTCGACGACCATCGATCCCTCCGCGTCATGGACCGGAAGTCCCGCACCAATTGCGGCAGCCATCGGTTCTTCGATGACGAATACCCGGCGGGCACCAGCCGCGTAACCCGCATCCTTGACTGCACGCTGCTCGACAGCCGTAATCCCACTGGGTACGCAGATCACGAGTCGGGGTTTTGCCAAGGTTCGGCGGCCATGCACTTTCTGGATGAAGTAGCGCAACATACGTTCGGTGGTCTCGAAGTCTGAGACAACACCGTTCTTCAAGGGTCGAATCGCGACAATGCCGTCCGGGGTACGGCCCAGCATCTGCTTCGCGGTCGTTCCAACCGCCACGATCGCGCCGGTTCGCTGATCGAGCGCAACCACACTTGGCTCATCCAAGACCACACCACGACCCCGTACATACACGAGGGTGTTAGCGGTACCTAGATCAACGGCCATATCGCGGCCAAGTGCCGACAATGCGCCAGAAACCGACCATCTACTCCCCGACGGTTCACCACCGGTTTGCCTAGCGTCTGACTTCTTCGTCTCGCGGCGGTTAGCACGAGAGCTCCGGGGTGTGGACTGCGCGGGCGGTGGTATTCGCCGTTCCCGAGGCTTCCCGCTCTCACCGGTGGATCCTGAGCCGGCACGCGCAGATTCCACAACGGAGAGACGGTCGTTCGGGACATCAGTCTCCGACCAACCTGAGGCCGATGAATCGGCGGGCCTAGGTGGCGTCATGGCGCGGACGCTTACCTTCCAATTGAGTACACGGTGGGAAGGACACAAGCTTACGTCGAAGTTAGCCCAATTCTGGGAAGAACAGGCCGATCTCTCGGTCCGCAGATTCGGACGAATCGGAGCCGTGTGTGACGTTATGGCTCATTTCGGTCGCGAAGTCACCGCGAACCGTGCCCGGTTCGGCAACTTTCGGGTCCGTGGCACCCATCATCGTGCGCCACGCGCCAACGACACCGGGCCCTTCGACTACGGCTGCGACGAGAGGTCCCGATGTGATGAACTCAACGAGATCATCGAAGAACGGCTTGCCCCTGTGCTCGCCGTAGTGCTCTCCAGCGAGTTCGGCAGAGATGGTCCGCTGATCCATCGCGACGACCCGGTATCCGCGCTGCTCGATTCGAGTGAGCACCTGGCCAGTTAGTCCTCGGGAAACACCATCTGGTTTGACCAAGATCAATGTACGTTCACTCATTGCTCTACTCCTTGATGTTCGTTCGAGATTTCGGGTCCGGTGCAGCGTTCAGGCTACGTTGGGATCAGGCTCGTCTTGTGCTTGGGCTTCGCGGGCTGCTTTGATCGCGTCTCCTTGACGTCCAACCCTGATCGCGTAGAACCAGAGGATCGCGAAGATCGTACCCAGGAGGAACATAATGGGCACGAGGAAGCCGAGCAGAATCATGATCGCCTGCATCACCCAGCCTGCAGTGAGCGCCCAGCTGCGTCGGCGCTGCGCCGCGGACAGGTAGATAGCTGCCACGACCAGGACGAGGCCACCACCGATTCCGACCGCTGGTGGGACAGCGTTGGACTGAATCGCCACCGGAATTGCTAGCACCAAAATGATTGATTCAAATGCCAGCACGGCGGCACAGAGGGTTTTCACGAGATGCGCTCCCGGGCAGGTCGGGTGAGGTGGCTACGACTGGTCATCGCGGTCATCGTCAAGATTATCTGCTGCAGTGGAGATACCGTCCACATTTTGCAGCGGGTCGTTCTCGATGCCTTCGCCATCAGAGCCTTGGCCGTCGACCAACGCACCCGGATTCAATGGCACGCGCAGCCGCTTGGGTAGCAGCATCTTGCGGACATCTGCGGCCGTCACGACGGAGCCCAAGGCAACGACTGCCGAGGATCCCCACTCGGCCACGTCATCTGCAAGTCCGACCGCTACTTCTACGGCCTCGGCCATCTTCGAGGAGGCAAAGACTCGATCATCGCCAAACACGTCGATCGCTAGTTCCGCCAGATCATCCACAAGTAAGGAGCGCGGCGAGGAGTTGCGCGTGACCACGATGGAATCGAACCCTGGCTCAAGTGCCTCAAGAATCCCCCGAACATCTTTGTCGGCAACGACCGCGACCACCGCAATCAGGCGACTGAAGTCGAAGGACTCGGCCAGCGTCGACACGATCGCGCGTGCGCCGTGTGGGTTGTGCGCGGCATCGATGAATACCGTTGGGCTCGTCCGTACCCGCTCCAGGCGACCGGGCGAGGTCGCTTCGGCAAGTCCAGCGCTGATGGTTTCTTTGTCTAGCGCGCGGTCAGCGCTTGCTCCAAGAAAGGTCTCGACTGCAGCTAGCGCAACGGCTGCGTTCGAGGCCTGGTGCTCACCATGTAGCGGCAAGTACAGCTCCTCGTAGTCCCCGGATAGCCCGTGAACCACGATCTGCTGACCTCCGACCGCAAGTGTGCGGTCAACGATCGCGAACTCAACACCGTCACGGGCCGGCTCGATTCCTAGGTCGGCGCAGCGACCCATCAGCACACTCGCCGCCTGCGGATCCTGCCGCGCGAACACTGCACTCGCGCCCGGTTTGAGGATTCCCGCCTTCTCGCGGGCTATATCCTCGATACCCTCACCTAAGTAGTCTTGGTGGTCCAGGCCAATCGGGGTGACAACGCATACCGCCGGGTCGACCACGTTGGTGGCATCCCAGGTTCCACCCATTCCGCACTCGATGATCATCACGTCAACGGGTGCGTCGGCGAAACTGGCAAATGCCAGCGCCGTAACAGCCTCGAACATTGTCACGGGAGGTGCGTGGACGCCCGCGGCTTGGTCGTCAATCATCTGCAGGAATGGTTCGATTTCGCGGTAGCCATCGGCGAACCGCTGTTCGGAGATGGGCTGGCCGTCGATCTCGATCCGATCAGTCACTGACTCGAGCGACGGGCTGGTGTACAACCCAGTGGTTAATCCGTACTCGCGAAGCAGACTCTCGATGATGCGCGCAGTACTCGTCTTCCCGTTCGTTCCGGCGATGTGAATAACCGGTGCGCATTTTTGCGGCTCACCAAGGAAATCCATCAATGCGGTGATCCGGCCGAGCTCGGGGGCTACCTTGTTTTCGGGCCAGCGCTCGGCAAGATCGGAAAGCACATTATCGAAGTCTGGGAGTTCGTCCTGGGTGCCCTGCATAAGGCAAGTCTAGGGTCTACTTTTTGGCAGATGACCGCGGTCAGGCACCCATCATTATGATGAGCCTCATGACAGACGATCTGACCGCCCGTTCCGCCATGCCCGACAAGCCCTCCCTCGAGGGAATTGAGACGAAATGGGCGCAGGTCTGGGATCAGAACAACACCTACACATTCGACCGGACGAAGACCCGTGACGAGGTCTACTCCATCGATACCCCTCCACCCACGGTGAGCGGGTCGCTGCACGTAGGTCACGTCTTCAGCTATACCCATACCGACACGATCGCGCGCTACCAGCGGATGCGCGGCCTTGAGGTTTTCTACCCAATGGGATGGGACGACAACGGTCTACCAACTGAACGTCGCGTCCAGAACTACTTCGGGGTGCGATGTGAGCCAACTCTGCCCTACGACCCGACCTTCGCACCTCCAGAGAAACCCGAAAAGCACCAGTTACCGATCTCGCGCCGCAACTTCATCGAACTATGCGAGCAGCTGACTGTCGAAGACGAGAAGGTCTTCGAGGACCTATGGCGCCAACTCGGTTTGTCAGTTGATTGGGCGAACACATACCAGACAATTGATGAGGGTGCCCGAGCAACCTCTCAGCGGGCATTCTTGCGCAACCTTGCCCGTGACGAGGCCTACCAAGCAGAAGCTCCCACCTTGTGGGATGTCACGTTCCGCACCGCGGTAGCCCAGGCGGAGCTTGAAGACCGTGAACGTCCGGGCGCATATCACCGGATCGGATTCCCGCGGACGGATAACGGAGAGCCGGTGTTCATCGAGACGACCCGCCCGGAACTACTAGCGGCCTGTGTCGCGCTCGTTGCCCACCCAGATGACGAGCGCTACCAGCCGCTGTTCGGTTCCACAGTGACCTCTCCTGTCTTCAAGGTTGATGTACCCGTCGTGGCGCATCATCTGGCTGATCCGGAGAAAGGTTCGGGGATCGCGATGGTCTGTACGTTCGGTGACACGACTGACGTCATATGGTGGCGCGCGCTAGATCTACCAACGCGCCCGATTCTCGGTCGAGATGGTCGGATCATTCGCGAGACGCCAGAGTGGATCACCGATGCCAGCGGGCGCGAAGCCTACGAAGAACTCGCCGGTGCGACAGTTTTCACCGCAAAAGAGCGCACCGTTCGTCTGCTCACCGATTCTGGCGAGCTCGTCGGTGAGCCCAAGACGATAAGTCATCCGGTTAAGTTCTTCGAGAAGGGCGAGAAGCCCCTCGAGATCGTCACGTCGCGCCAGTGGTACATCCGCAACGGTGGCCGCGACGCAGAATTGCGCGAAGAGCTCCTTACACGCGGTGCAGAACTCGACTGGCACCCGGCACATATGCAGGTTCGGTATCGCAACTGGGTCGAGGGACTCAACAGCGACTGGCTGATCTCCCGCCAGCGGTTCTTTGGCGTGCCAATCCCTTTGTGGTACCCGCTTGACGATGCTGGCGACCCGATTCACGACTCACCGATCTCGCCCGACGAGGCGAGCCTGCCGGTTGATCCCTCCGCAGAGGCACCCGAAGGATTCGACGAATCGTTGCGCGGCCAGCCGGGCGGCTTCATGGGCGACCCTGACATTATGGATACCTGGGCGACTTCCTCACTCACCCCGCAGATCGCCGGAGGCTGGGAACGCGATCCCGATCTTTGGTCGCGGGTTTTCCCGATGGACCTACGCCCTCAGGCACACGAGATCATCCGGACGTGGCTGTTCTCGACTGTGGTGCGGGCAGACCTTGAGGACGACTCGCTGCCGTGGAAGCACGCAGCCATCAGCGGATGGATTCTTGATCCAGACCGTAAGAAGATGAGTAAATCCAAAGGTAACGTTGTAACCCCGGCAGACCTCTTGAGCGAGTACGGATCGGACGCCGTTCGTTACTGGGCGGCCTCAGGTCGGCCGGGCACAGATACCGCCTACGACGTAGGACAGATGAAGATCGGGCGTCGCCTCGCGATCAAGATTCTGAATGCCTCAAAGTTCGCGCTCATGCTCGGTGCTCAGCGGGAGGACTCCGCGATTACCGAACCCATCGATAAGGCGATGCTGGCCGGTTTGCGCCAGGTTGTCGCCGATGCCACCGCAGCCTTCGACGACTACAACTACACGAAGGCACTGGAACGTGCCGAAACATTCTTCTGGTCCTTCTGCGACGACTACATCGAGTTGGTCAAGGAGCGCGCGCACGGGGCTCGTGGCGAGCAAGCGGCCGCGTCAGCTAAGGCCACCCTCGCCTGTGCTCTGTCGGTTCAGCTCCGATTATTTGCACCCTTCCTCCCGTTTGTCACCGAGGAGGTCTGGTCGTGGTGGCAGGACGGTCTGGTTCACAAGGCCTCCTGGCCCAGCGCGAGCGAGCTCAGCGCCGCGTCCGACGCCGACTACGCCATACTTACTGATGCTGGCATCGTGCTGACGGCGATCCGTAAGGCTAAGTCCGAAGCTAAGGTCTCGATGCGCACTCCTGTCACCTCCACGTCCGTGACGGGGCCGACCGCTGCTGTCGCCAATGCCGAACTCGCCGCGGCTGACCTCACCGCGGCCGGTAGTGTCACCGAGCTCAGCTTCAGCGCTGACGAAAGCGAGTACCTCGCAGCCAACGTCGTGCTCTGAGCGCGCGATAAAGCGGGGTAATTTGTCACTACTCCCCCACCATCCCCAGTATTCGGTACGAAGGAGTCAGCTAATGCGCGCAGCCCACATCACCGACCTGACCGGTCCCCAGGCAATCGCGGTGGCCGAGGTCGCGCCACCCGTACTGGGCCCTGCTCAGATTCTGGTCGACGTCCAGGCCGCGGGAGTCACCTTTCCAGATCTACTGATGAGCCGTGGCGAATACCAACTGAAGCCTCCCGTTCCGTTCATCCCGGGCTGCGAAGTCGCCGGAACTGTTAGCGAGTGCCCGTCTGACAGCAACTGGCAGGTCGGTGACCGCGTCGCTGCCTTCACCATGCTCAACGGCTACGCCCAACAGGCCGCCGTCAATCCGGATTGGGCGGTTCGGCTACCTGATGCGATGTCCTTTGAGCAGGGTTGCGCCCTCCCAATGAACTACTTAACGATGGACTTTGCACTAGCCCGGCGCGGACGGATCAAACCCGGAGACATAGTGCTGATCCATGGAGCTGCCGGCGGAATTGGGACAGCAGGTATTCAGCTTGCCAAGAGTCACGGGGCGAAGGTCATCGCAGTAGCGTCAACGGAGGAGAAACGGGACGTCGCAATCGCAGCGGGGGCTGACCATGCCATCGACGTGGACGGATTCCTCTTGGCGGTCAAAGAGCTCACTGGCGGCCGAGGTGTTGACATCGTCGTAGATCCAGTTGGCGGCGACCGCTTTACCGATTCGCTGCGCAGCTTGGCACCCGAGGGACGGGTACTTGTTATCGGCTTTACCGCCGGGGAGATCCCGACGGTAAAAGTCAACCGGCTACTCCTAAACAACATCGACATTATCGGGGTGGCATGGGGAAGCTTCGCGTTCACTGATCCTGCCTACATCGGAACGCAGTGGCGCGAAATCGAAAAACTACTGGAGCTCGGAGTCATCGATCCCCCGCTGGGCCGCAGCTATCCCCTCGCGAATGCAGCGGAGGCGGTGAGCGAACTGGCACGGCGAACCGCTACCGGAAAAGTGCTCCTGGCCGTCAACCGCTGAGAACCGCTAGCGACGAATAGTGAACTAGGCGCTCTTCTCACGTGCGCTGCTGGGTTTGGCATCACGGCGTAC
>JBLHZE010000028.1:0-13194 GCA_047631015.1 Actinomycetes bacterium | reverse complement strand
CGTACCAGGGTCGGATTGACCTTCTCGCGCACGACCTCACCAGTGATGACGACCTTGGCGACATCGTCGCGACTTGGGACGTCATACATGACGTTTAGCAGCACTTCTTCGAGGATAGCTCGCAACCCACGCGCACCGGTCCCTCGAAGTAGAGCTTGGTCGGCAATGGCCACGAGCGCATCTGTCGAGAACTCGAGCTCGACTCCATCAAGCTCAAATAGTCGCTCGTACTGCCGAGTCAGGGCGTTACGAGGCTTACTCAGCACCTCAATCAACGCTTCGTGATCCAGCGCCATCACTGAGGTGAAGACGGGTAGGCGGCCAACGAATTCAGGAATCAGGCCGAACTTCAGCAGATCCTCAGGCATCGCCTTGCTGAATATGTCGTCTGGATTGGTGTTCTCCGCCTCGGAGGTATCGGAGGTGAAGCCCAACGACTTTTTACCGATGCGCTGTTCAATGATGCTGTCCAGGCCAGCGAAGGCACCTCCGACAATGAACAACACGTTGGTGGTATCGATCTGGATGAGTTCTTGGTGCGGGTGTTTACGCCCGCCCTGCGGAGGTACCGATGCAGTTGTTCCCTCAAGAATCTTGAGCAATGCCTGCTGAACACCCTCGCCAGATACGTCGCGAGTGATCGACGGGTTCTCGCTCTTGCGAGCCACTTTGTCGATCTCATCGATGTAAATAATGCCCGTTTCGGCCTTCTTGACATCGAAGTCCGCCGCCTGAATGAGCTTGAGCAAAATGTTCTCTACGTCCTCACCGACATAGCCGGCCTCAGTGAGCGCGGTGGCATCCGCAATCGCGATCGGGACGTTAATCATTCGAGCCAATGTCTGTGCGAGCAGTGTCTTACCGGAACCGGTAGGACCAAGAAGCAGGATATTGGACTTCGCGAGCTCAATGCTGTCGTCGCGCTTAGTCTCGTTGTGCCCTGCCTGCACCCGCTTGTAGTGGTTATAGACAGCGACACTCATGGACTTCTTCGCGTGGTCCTGACCGATGACGTAGTTCGACAGATACTCGTAGATCTCTCGCGGCTTGGGAAGTTCGTCGAGTTGGAGATCCGAGGCCTCATTGAGCTCCTCGTCAATGATCTCATTACAGAGATCGATGCACTCGTCACAGATGTAGACACCGGGGCCCGCAATGAGCTTCTTCACCTGCTTCTGGCTCTTTCCGCAGAAAGAACACTTCAGCAGGTCTCCGCCCTCACCAATCCGTGCCACGCGATCCAGCCCTCCTCGGTTAGTAGTGTCTTAGACGGTACCTGAGGAATCCGATTTCGGCTCGCTGCATTACAAGACACGAGGACTCTTTCGGAGCAATGTCAGGCCTTGGGCTTGCCCTTACGAGACTCGACGACCTGGTCGATAATCCCGTATTCCTTCGCCTGAGCAGCGGTAAGAATGTTGTCACGCTCGATATCGCGCTGGATATCCTCGATTGCCCGCCCCGTGTGCTCCGCAATGATGCCTTCCATCTCGGCACGCATCCGGAGGATCTCGTTAGCCTGGATCTCGATATCCGAGCCCTGGCCGCCACCTTCGCTGTACGGCTGGTGGATGAGGATCCGCGAGTGCGGGAGGGCATGGCGCTTACCCGGGGTCCCGGCAGCCAGCAGGACAGCAGCAGCGGACGCAGCCTGTCCCAAACACACGGTCTGAACCTCTGGCTTGATGAACTGCATCGTGTCGTAAATAGCGGTCATCGCGGTGTAGGAACCACCGGGTGAGTTGATGTAGATCGAGATATCACGATCCGGGTCCATCGATTCCAAGCAGAGCAGTTGCGCCATGACATCGTCGGCGCTGGCATCGTCGATCTGCACCCCAAGGAAGATGATGCGCTCTTCGAAGAGTTTTGTGTAGGGATTGTGAACCCGCTCGCCGTTGGCCGTGCGCTCACGGAACTCGGGCAGAACGTAACGCGAGGTTGGTTGACCCGCTCTTGGCAGTTCTAGTTTCATGCCGTGCCGCCCTTTCCGGCCACATCATTTGCGCTTCGGACAACGTGATCAATGAATCCGTACTCTTTTGCTTGTTCGGCATCGAACCAGCGGTCGCGATCAGAGTCTTTCTCGATCTGCTCAAGCGTCTGGCCTGTGTGTTCGGCGATCAGTCCCGCGAGCTGCTTCTTAATCAGCAACATCTGCTCGGCCTGGATTTTGATATCTGAGGCTGTACCACCCAGACCACCTGACGGCTGGTGCATCATGATGCGCGCGTGAGGTAGCCCGTAGCGCTTTCCTGGCGCCCCAGCACTGAGGAGAAACTGGCCCATAGATGCGGCCAGACCCATCGCGACTGTCGCAACGTCATTGCTGACGAATTGCATCGTGTCGTAGATCGCCATACCGGCCGTTACTGATCCACCAGGTGAGTTGATGTACACGTAAATATCCGCATCCGGATCCTCGGCTGCGAGCAGCAGAATCTGGGCGCAAATGAGGTTCGAGTTGGAATCTTCGACAGCTGAGCCGAGGAAGATGATGCGCTCCTCAAGGAGTGCCTGGTAAACGGCCTGGTCGTGGCCGAACCCAGCTGGTAACGCGTTCGTTTGCGCTAGTTGATCAGTCATTATGCGAATCGCACCCTTCAGTCAGACGGTCTACGGACACTAACGCCGCATGTTCGGAAAAACATCCCTGAATGGCGCGTGTTCGCCAACAGGTGAACGATGCGGCGCGAGTGCGATTAGTTCGTGCCTTCTTTTTTCTCTGCGTCAGTCTTGGCCTTCGCCTTAGCGGCCGGTTCTTCAGCATCATCATTTTCTTCCTCGATGGCCTCGATCTCGGCGATCTCCTCAATTGCCTCGTCGACGATTTCGTCTTCTAGCTCCTCAAGAGCCTCTTCTTCACGCTCTTCCTCGACTGCCTCGTCAAGCGAACTCAGATCCACATCCTTACCTGATGCATCGGTCACAGTTGCCTGCTGCAAGAGCTTGGCGAGCGCTTTGCCGCGGCGGACATCGGCCACTGCCATTTGCACCTGGTTTCCTTGGACGAGGGCCTCGGCGAACTGATCCGGTGTCATTCCGTAGCGGGGTGCCTGACTAACAAGCCACTGACTGAGTTCGGCCTGGCCAACCGCTACTTGCTCGGTATCGGCAACCTTGTCCAGGATGAACTGAGTCTTGATTGCTTTGCGCGTGTCTTCCTCAACCTCCGCGCGGTGCGCGTCATCGTCATCTCCACTGTGACCGTCCTGGAAGTGCTCGTCGACCTGAGCGGCGAGCATCGACTCGGGAACGTGAATCTCAGTGTTATCTAGCAGGAAATCGAGTACCTTCTCGCGCGCTGCCATTCCCTGCTCGACGAGCGCCATCTTCTCAACGCGCTCACGCAGATCTGCCTTGAGCTCATCCAGAGTGTCGAACTCGCTGGCTAGCTGAGCAAACTCGTCATCAGCATCGGGTAGTGAGCGCTCGCGAACCTCTTTGACGTCAACGGCAAGGTCGATCTCACGACCGATCTGCTCGCCCTCTTCTAGCGTAAACGTGAACGTCGTCGTATCGTCTTTCGACAAGCCACGGATCGCCGCGTCTGCGCCGGAGACCATTCCGGCACTACCGACCTCGTAGGACAGTGCTGTAGCGCAGTAGTCCTCAAGTCGCTCGCCATCCAGCGATCCCACGACGTCGATCAAAACGAGATCCTCGTCGGCCGCAGCTCGATCAACCGGCACGGCCGTTCCGAAGCGCTTACGCAGTTCTTGCAGCTGCTCATCGACCTTCGCGTCGTCGATGACTGAGTCCTCCACCTCGACGGAGACATCACTGTAGTCGGCGACCTCAAACTCGGGGCGGATATCGACCTCGGCAGTGAAGACAACCTTGTCGTTATCGCTGACGTCGGTGACCTCAACCTCGGGCTGACTCACAATGACGAGCTCGTTCTCTGCGACGGCGCTCTCGTACGCAACCGGGAGCATCTCGTTCACCGCTTCTTCCAAGACAGCGCCGCGACCGACGCGTTGATCGATAATCTGCGACGGGACCTTGCCCTTGCGGAAGCCTGGAACATTTACTTGAGAGCTAATGCGCTTGTACGCGGCATCAATACTCTCGCCCATTTCAGCGAAGGGAACCTCGATCGTCAACTTGACGCGGGTCGGGTTGAGGTTCTCGACTGTGCTCTTCACAAACAATCCTTGATCCGTTGGGGTGGGTCCGCCTGGTGAGTCTTACCGACGCATAGGCGGTTGCATCGACACGGGTGCGTCCGATGCGTGACATCGAATCGGCAACCGAATGGCGTCACACTGTAGAACGCTAACCGGTTGCTGATCGCGACTAGTCGGGGCGGGGAGACTCGAACTCCCGGTCTCCTGCTCCCAAAGCAGGCGCGCTAGCCACTACGCTACGCCCCGGTCTAACTCGGCCAGTGTAGTCAAGCCCAACCGCGAAGCAATCAGCGCCGTTGGGTAGTCCTGCACAAGGGCGAAGACAACCTACTGAGGCCCCGAACACGACCTCACCATCGACCAGCTTTTCGTCGCAAGGAATCCCATCCCCACCACCCCGGTCACTGGTTCACAGGTGGTCGGAGCGAACCGCGTAGTCAGGGTGGAGCTGAATCCGGGTCGGGGGTTAAGTCCCGCGTAACCAGTGGTACGTGTCACGGCCTGCCGTGGGAAACTTTCTCCGTGGCCGAACCATATGAAGGCCCCGCCATCCGAGATGCGGGAACCACGCCGGGAAAACACGTTGAGTCTCGGCACGAGTATCGACTCGGGTAGTATCCAACCGCGCCGTGAGGCGTACGCGGGTGTAGCTCAATGGTAGAGCCCCAGCCTTCCAAGCTGGCCATGCCGGTTCGATCCCGGTCACCCGCTCCACGAGCGGCCCGCCGCGTAGGCGACGTTGGATGAATAAGTTTCACCATGTTTGCGAGACATCGGCAGGACTGGTGGGGACAAGTACTCCGCCGCTACGGGACGAGTCAAAAGACAAGTCCCAACCAATTTCACCCATCGCAATCCTCAGAAAATAACCGGAGGGTCTGCTGCAAGATTGGGTGGCAGAACCGTTTACGCGGCCTGACTGGACGGCGGGGCCATGCAGTGGCGCCCGAGATCCAGGAGATCGGCATTTACACCACGTTAGATTGTTTGCCGCGAACACTGTGGAAATCGTCGACCTCGCGGATATTTCCGGCATATGCTGAGCGCTGCGAAAGGACGATCAGATGACCCAGCAACAACTCAATCAACCAGCGAAACCACAGGCTGACGACCGATGGCGGCCCGGGGCGCTGGAGATCTTCGTGATTGCAATGGTCGTGGTCGTTGTCTTTCGCGAGCAACTCAGCTCGCTGCTCTCGGGCCCCACGATCGCCACAGCGACGACCATCTTCGTATCGATCGTGGTTCAGGCACTGCCGTTCCTCGTCCTCGGGGTCGTTCTCTCGGCTGTCATCTCCACCTACGTCCCGGCGTCGTTCTGGCAGCGCGCCCTTCCCAAGCGCCAGTCGTTGGCGGTACCGGTTGCCGGAGCAGCCGGAGCCGTATTGCCCGGTTGCGAATGTGCCTCGGTACCAGTCGCCAGCGGGCTCATGTCCCGGGGAGTGGCTCCGGCCGCTGCCCTCACGTTCTTGCTCGCCGCACCGGCAATCAACCCCATCGTCGTGGTGTCGACCCTCGTTGCATTCCCTGGACAGCCCGAATTCGCCCTCGCCCGATTTGTGGCCTCTCTCTTGGCTGCCGTAGTCGTCGGCTGGATTTGGCTTCGGATCGGTAAGAGCGATTGGATCAAGATTCCCAACCGCCCGCAGCTGGCAGGCGCTACGCGGTTTGAGACCTTCCGAAACAACGTCGCTCACGACTTCCTTCACGCGGGTGGGTTCCTGGTTTTGGGTGCACTGGCCGCTGCGGCGCTAAACGTACTCGTGCCACCAACCATCATGGATTCATTGGCCGGGTCAGCGATTCTATCGATTTTGGCGATGGCTGCCCTCGCGGTAGTCCTCTGCTTGTGCTCCGAGGCGGACGCTTTCGTGGCGGCGAGTTTCACCTCGTTCTCTCCCACCTCGAAACTCGTATTTTTGGTAGTTGGCCCAATGGTGGATCTCAAACTCATCGCCCTTCAAGGCGGCACCTTTGGCCGCAGGTTCACGACCAGATTTGCACCTCTAACCTTGTTCGTGGCGATTTCATCAGCAGTAGTCCTTGGCACAGTGATGCTGTGAACCGGGACATCCAGGGCATTCTGTTGATCCTGATCGGGACGGCCACCCTGCGCATTTCGCTCGGCGACATCTACTTGCGCTACGTCAAAGCAGGAATGCAGCCGTACCTGATTATCGCCGGGGCGGTTCTGTTGGTTGTCGGCATCTGGGCGCTGATCGATGTCGTTCGAACCACCCCAACGACGCAAGGACCCCCGCAGGCCGACGCCGCTGATGAGGACTCTGAACACGAACACTCGCACAAGTTGTCGTATATGGCGTGGATGCTCGTGTTGCCCGTCGTCGGGATTCTCGTCGTCGCGCCGCCCGCGTTGGGTTCGTACACTGCTGGTCGCAGCAACGCGACGGTTACGGCCACCAAGGACGGTCTCTTCAGCGCACTTCCGCCCGGCGCTCCCGTTGATGTGGGCGTGACATCCTTTGCCTCCCGAGCGATTTGGGACGACGGGAAGACCCTCGCCGGACGCGAAGTCGCGATGACCGGCTTTGTCACTCCAAATCCGGCGGGCGGCTGGTGGCTGACCCGGTTATCTATGTCTTGTTGCGCGGCGGACGCACTTGTTACGAAAGTGCAGGTTGTGGATGCGCCGACAGAGGCCGCCGACACCTGGGTGCGCGTGGTCGGCACCTGGGCGCCCGGTGGCGGGACACGAGACGATCATGCGATTCCGCTGATCCAAGCAACATCGATCCGGCCGGTCCAGGCGCCCAAGAACACGTACGAGTAGGCGGCCAAGAGCCTTGGGAGGAGTCGTCGCACCAACCCCACTCAGACATTGCAACTGATCCTGTATACCGTCAACTTCCAAGCTAGCCATGCCGGTTCGATCCCGGTCACCCGCTCCGCTGTAGAAGTAGCCCCTGACTCGCGTGAACGCAAGGTCAGGGCTACTTCATTTGTTCATTTGTAAGTAGCGATGATCGATGGGCTTGTGGCCTGGAAACATGGTGGCTTTTTGACGGTGAGTTTCTCGCCAACGTGCCGGCCAGCCTCTCCCGGCGCAAGCGGCACCGCAGATTGCGGACGAGACCTGACTCCCCTAGGCTTGTAGCCACGAGCTTGGACCGCACATTGGAGTTGAATTATGTCGCCAGAAGAACTCATGGCAGAAGCGTGTCGGCTTGGAGCGCAGTCTGCCGCGAACGGGTGGGGTGGCCCATTTGGCACCGTCATCGCGCAGGACGGTGACATCATCGCCCGAGGGCAGAACAACGTGCTGCTCACTGGCGATATCACCGCGCACGGCGAAGTGAGCGCGATCCGCAAAGCAGTCGCGGTGCTTAACCCTTACGCGCCCACGATCGGTATCGATGAGCAAAACGAGTCGACCTTGACGTACGTAGCTCGCGCCGAAGGTTCACCCGATGTCGTGCCCGAGCGATCCCGAATGCTCATGGGGATGGAGCTGTATACGAGCGGCTTCCCGTGTCCGATGTGCATGAGCGCCATCTACTGGTCACGTATCGATGACGTCTACTACGCCTGCAGTGCCGAAGACACCCGCGAGATCGGGTTCGACGACGCATTTCAGTACGAAGACTTCGCTAAGCCCGTCTCGGAACGCCGGATTTCGCTTAGGCAACTCGGGCGCGACGACGGGTTGAAGGCGTACGAGGCATGGTCATCAAATCCAACGAGGCACCCGTACTAGCGGTGCCGATTTCTGACGGTTGCTACGAACCCAAAACAAAAGGCGACTGGAACTGCACGTGCTGGTACAGAAGTCCCATCGCCGCGATGGAAATTGCATAAAGCCCGACAATGAGCAGGGCGCCTGCCAGCTTGCGCAGGCCCGAACTTTGCGGCTGCAGCCACCAGCGGAAGAAGTACGCCGCAATCGGGATGAGCACAAACCCTGTGACGGCGACGGAGATGGTATTTCCGATAAACATCTGTACCGAGAAAGTTAAATTCATTATTATCGGCGTAAGAAACACCGACTCGGCCACCACCACGGGATATAGCACGAGCAGAACCAAAGCGGACTGCTGCCAAGCCTTGGGCGCACGATCACCATCTGCGAAATGGAACCAGCCATTAAAACTGGTTCGAGTCAGTTTCACTTTGGTGTGCTCGATCATTCCCTCAGCGCGCACCAGCAGCTTCGCCCGAGTCGGCGACTGTAGCCAGCGCGCGAGGTTCGCCTCGGAGTCAAACCTCGCCATCACGACCCAGTCATCCTGCAGGCCGGGCACTGGCTCCTGCACTGTCCAGCCAATACTGCCTGGCTGTTGGCTCATGACATCAGCTATTCGCTTCTGCCATTTTCGATACTCCGACTCCTGCCCTACTTTGACTCGATCCGAGATCACCGCAGTGATCGGCTCTGGTTGGCGTTCC
This sequence comes from Actinomycetes bacterium, assembly GCA_047631015.1. GTDB lineage: Bacteria > Actinomycetota > Actinomycetes > S36-B12 > UBA10799 > UBA10799. The sequence goes on along the minus strand of JBLHZE010000028.1, from coordinate 4,660 downwards.
TCCTCGTGGCCGACGAAGACGTGCATTGTCTCGTCCCCGGTATCCAGGTCAGCGGGCAGTTCGGCAAGCTTCTCTCGACGCGCTAGCGACCGCATCCAGGCTCGCAATTGATCCACAGTCTCAAAGCGATAGATTATGACAAAGTCATCTCCCGGCGTTCTCGGGCGAACGACCTCAGTGCTGATGAACCCATCAGCACTGACCACAAGCCCATCCATTTGCAGCTGCCACTCAGAAAACGTCACCAGTTGTTCCGCGGGAACCGGAACGTTGATCACAGCAGTCACGACTTGGCGCTCGCGCTTCGACCACAGCATGCTGGAGAGTCTAGGCTCTTTGATGGCCGTGTATCCCTTCTGAGATTCGCCTATGCACGACCCAAATTCCTCACGGGGTCAATTCGGTATCGAACCTGGAACCGCGGCTCCTGGTCTGGTGGCTTGCCGTAAACGAAGAAGATGGGTGATCTCCAATAGCTAGGAGGTCACCCATCTTCTTCGTGTCTTCTGCTGTCTAGCTCACGATGTTCCAGAGCGACAGAGCATTGATCCAGTTCGGGTCACCGAAACCGGAGTAGCTCTGAACTGCTTTGTAGGTCTTCCCGTCGTATGTGACGAGATCGCCCTTCTGGTAGCTGGCTTTCGCATCCCACTGTGAGTAATCGATAGCCTCGTCTTTTGGCTCATCGCTGATGGCCTCGTCTTTTGGCTCATCGCTGATGGCCTCGTCTTTTGGCTCATCGCTGATAGCCTCATCTTTCGACTCACTTGGCTCATTGCTCACGATGTTCCAGAGCGACAGAGCATTGATCCAGTTCGGGTCACCGACACCGGAGTAGCTCTGGGCTGCTTTGTAGGTCTTCCCGTCGTATGTGACGAGCTCACCCTTCTGGTAGCTGGCTTTCGCATCCCACAGTGGGTGCTCATTAGTAGCCTCGCTCCTTGTTTTGACAACCAGCTCGTTGCTGACTGGTGACTGATTGCCAGCCGAATCAATCGCTCGCACCTCGTACCGGTACTCGGTGCCGGGGGCCAGCTCGCCGTCAGTGAGCATCTTGTCTGGAGTGGTACCGACCAGCTCACCATCGCGGTAGATTTGGTAGCCAGTGACGTTATCGGCATTCGTCGGAGCGAACCACATGAGGTCGACCGAGCCAGTCGTCTCACCCATTGAGTGCAGCTGCTGGGGTGGGAAAACTTCGTCATCGCGCACGTCTCCTGTTGTCACTGTCAACGGCTGGCTGACCGGAGAGGCGCCAGCGGAGTTGCGTGCAGTGACCGTGTAGCTGTAGCCGGTGTCTGGGCTCAATGAGAGGTCTTCGAAGCTGGTGCCACTGGTCGTTCCCACAAGTTCACCGTCGCGGTAAACCTGGTAGTCAACCGCCGCAGACCCGGCGGTCGTCGACTGCCAGTTCAAAGTCGCAGTGGAGTCGGTGACCGCAGACACGGCGAGTGTCGTCGGCGCACCAGGAGCCTCGATCTCAGGTGCAGAGCCAGCAACGTTGACATCGATAGCGTTGTAGAACGCATTGGTTGTGTCAGCGATGTCCCACACTGCCAAGATCACGTGGTACCCGTTCCGGTCGCCTGGGACGTTGATCGTATGCGTGGGGTTGGAACTAGCAGCGCTCCCATCGTGCTCAACCTTGCCGATGAACTCTAAGTCACCACGGTTGAGAGGTGCGTTCTGGTCCCAGCCTTGGGGGGTCATGTAGTAGTGCCAACCACTCGTTCGGTGGGGCGCAGTAAACGTCCAGCCGATCTGGGTTGGTCCTGGAGTTATCTCGTTCTGGTACCAGCGTTCGGGGCTCTGTGCATCAAGCTTGCCGCCGAAGTTGCCTCCACCGGAGGCTAACTGGCCATCGGCAGGTCCGCCGACCACAAAGCCTTTGGGACCCTCAAGACTCTGGGGCTCGTATTCTGCGCCGCCGCAGTCGCTGTTAAGGCCCGCCTTACAGGCTGCCGACCTACTCAGGAGGTCTCCGCCGCCCACGTATCCGTGTGCGCTTGCCGCTGGGGCAGTTAGTAGGGATCCGGCCATGGCTAATCCCATAGTCGTGCCAAGAATTCCCGATCCGATTATTGTCTTTTTCATGTGAACCTTCTTTCGATTGGTAGAGATTCGCTCATGCATCGCTACTTATCGCCTGCGCAAATCTGCTTCCTCGGGGGTTTCTTCCTGGTTGGTTTTTGCCCGAGTGAGCACTCTGCAAAACTGAATGTGACGCAAGTAATACCCCGGAGCTCGCCGCTTAATGCGCGTTCTCCTGGGGCGGCGCCTAATCCCCATCGCTAGGTCTCTGGTTGCCGCGGGTTTACCAGAAGCCGCCATGACAGTGACATGTTCACGTGGTCTTGATGCGGCGATCATTATCTGCAACGCAGATAGCCGCTACTAATCGATCGGTTGAGACCCGACTCGCCGAAGAACTCGCAAGGAACCGGTCACCGACTCCTGTTCGAAGACCCCAGAGCTCACCGCTCGCTGGACAACGTGCCACGGGGGTTGACCGCCGTCGGCCGGGTCAGGAAAGACGTCATGAACAGCAAGGACCCCTCCCAAGACAACGTGTTGAGCGAAAGACTCGTAGTCATGTTGGGCGACCGCTTCGGTGTGGTTGCCGTCAAGGAACAGGAACGCCAGCGGTGTCGACCACCATCGCGCGACAACGGCGGTGTCACCGACCACCGGGGTCACCACTGATTCGAGCCCGGCGAGACGCAGCGTTCGGCGCAGCGACGGCAACGTGTCCAACCGTCCTGATTGCGGATCGACCAACGTCTTGTCGTGCCATACCCAGCCTGGCTGGTTCTCCTCTGACCCGTAATGGTGATCGACGGTAATGAGCTGGGCACCCACGGTTTGAGCGGCGCCACCTAGATAGACAGTCGACTTGCCGCAGTAGGTACCGATCTCCAGCCACACACCTGCACCCGCCGCAATCGCTGCGTCGTGGAGCGCCGCGGCCTCATCCGGCGGGAGGAAGCCTTTCGTCTCCGCTGCTAGCTGCGCCAGCTCGTCCGCAATTGGCACGATTCCTCCAGACCTACTGATCCTGCTCCACTCGCTGAATTCGACACTCGTCATCGTCGATCTGGCAGACACCGTACTCTTATGGCTCGACACCACCCCGCGAGGGAGAACTTTGCACCTCGCTATTGAACTGGAGCGCGTTTGACCACCGCAGATTCCACGGCCGCCCGCAGGGACCGTGCGCCAGCCGACGGGCACCAAGACAATCGTTCCCCCCGTCCTATTCCCCCGCAGGCCCCTACCCCCCTGCGCGTCGTCCTGCTGTCCTATCGAAGCAAACCGCATGGTGGGGGCCAAGGCGTGTACATCCGGCACCTGTCCCGGGAACTCAGCGCGCTTGGCCATCACGTTGAGGTCATTAGTGGACAGCCTTACCCGGACCTTGATCCAGGACCGATCCTGACCCGACTACCTAGCCTTGATCTCTACCGCGAGCCTGACCCGTTCCGCGTTCCACATCTGCGGGAATTCACCTCGAGTATCGACGTCCTGGAGTTTGCGCTGACCGGGATTGGAAACTTTCCGGAACCGATGACTTTCAGTCTGCGCGCTTGGCGACTTCTGCGGTCCCGCAACGCGTCTGAACAGCCCGACATCGTTCATGACAACCAGACCCTGGGCTACGGAACGCTGCTGATGCAGCGCGATGACCTATCCGTGGTTGCCACCGTGCATCATCCGATTACGGTCGACCGGAGCTTGGATACCGCGGCGGCACCTAACTCCTGGCGGAGGTTCCGGGTGCGCCAGTGGTACTCGTTCCTTCGTATGCAGGGCCGCGTTGTCCGGCGCATGCCGAATATCATGACGGTGAGCCAGTCCTCTCACGATGACGTCATTCGTGACTTCAACGTTGACCCAGATCGCCTCACTGTTGTTCCACTCGGCGTTCAACATGATGTGTTTGTGCCGCCGACCCGGCCGCGGATCCCCGGACGGATTGTTGCCGCCGCCAGTGCTGATGTCGCACTCAAGGGAATTATTCATCTGCTGGAAGCAACCGCAAAGCTGCGTACCGAGCGTGACGTTGAATTGGTCATTGTCGGTCAGGCGAAAAAGGGCGGAGCGACGGCCAAGGCGATCGCCCGACTGGGACTTGAGGACACCGTCCGATTCGTTTCCAATGTCGACGAGTCCGAACTCGTTGAACTCCTGGGCTCCGCTCAGGTCGCGGTTGTGCCCAGTCTGTACGAGGGCTTCAGCCTTCCATCCGTGGAGATGATGGCGTGCGCAACTCCCCTGGTCGCGACCACTGCCGGAGCCCTTCCGGAGGTGGTAGGCCCGCACGGCGAGGCCGCCCTCCTCGTTCCGCCCGCGGACGTCCAGGCACTCGTGTCCGCGATCGGCCACGTCCTAGACGACGACGAGCTGGCTACCCAACTCGGAGCTGCCGGCCGCAAGCGAGTCCTCGAGCGCTACACCTGGCAGGTTGTCGCTCAACGAACCGCCGATTGGTACCGCGACAGCCTCTCCCAACCACCAGGCCAAGAAACACCCCGAGAATCACTTCACGCACCGACGCAAGCACACGACGCCGACGGGAACCATCATGCTGACAGTTGATTTTGATCGATTTCCGGTGCAATCAGGAGATCTTGTCCTCGATATGGGCTGCGGAGCGGGTCGC
>JBLHZE010000027.1:0-13535 GCA_047631015.1 Actinomycetes bacterium | reverse complement strand
TCGCGCTGGGTAAAGCTTGTCGTTAGCTCTGTCAGGGCGGCGCGTTCGGGAGTGTTGAACGAGTCATGCTGGTTCGTCATGGCACAGACGGTACTGCGTTCCGATAGGGGACTAGGCCGACTTGAGACTCCTCATCGCTGATGTCAAATACCGCGCGTCGAAACCCCGCGTGGGATTCTGGGTAGCTGCACGGCAGACTAGACCTATGGAATTGCTTGAGCACACTCCTGAATCCGCCCTCGCCATCGTCGCTCACCCAGACGACATCGAATACGGTGCTGCTGCTGCCGTTGCAATCTGGACGGCCGCTGGTATCGACTGCCGGTATCTCCTGGCAAGCCGAGGCGAAGCAGGGATCGACGGAATCGACCCAAGCGAATCCGGTGCCCTGCGGGAGGCCGAACAACGCGCGAGTGCGGCAGTTGTCGGAGTCGATGTTGTGGAGTTCCTGTCTTACCCCGACGGCATAATCCCGAACGATCTCGCTATTCGTCGTGACTTCGTCGAGGCCATCCGCAAGCACAAGCCTGAAACGGTACTGCTCTTCAATCACCGTGAGACGTGGGTACCGGGCGCCCGCAATAGTGCTGATCACCGCAACGTTGGAGCCGCTGCACTGGATGCCGTGGCAGATGCGGGAAACCGTTGGGTCTTCCCCGGTACCGAGCCGCACAAAGTCAAGACGGTACTGGTCGCCGGTTCACCGGAGTCCACTCACCTGCTAGAGGTCAGCGCGGGCGTCGAAAAAGCGGTCGAGTCGCTGTCCGAGCACAAGGCCTATCTAGAAGGACTCGGCGATCACCCAATGGCCGATCCCGAGTACATGCGGATGTTCTTCGCCCAAGCCGGTGAGGAACTTGGATTGGCCGCGGCGCTCCGAGTTGAGGTCTGGAACTTCTAACGAGCGGGCACCTCATTGAGTGGGGAACTGCCGATCTTGCGGCTAGCGGGGCCTCGATGTCGCTGCTGGATCAGTCAGCGGAGGTCACGGTGATTTAGCGAGCTAGTCGATCGTCCAGGTGTCGGAACCGGAAATGAGAGACTGTAGATCGCCGGATCCGTTGGCCGCAGCCTGCGTCATCTGCTCGTTCATTAGGCGGTCGTAGCTTGGACGCTCCACGCTTCGCAGCACGCCAATTGGAGTGTGGTGCAGCGTCTCGGGGTCCGACAATCGGGTCAGGGCAAAGGCAGTCGCTGTATCGGGTGAACTCGCATCATGGACAACGATGTCGCTGGCCGCTACGTCCGCAGTCTTGGCGATTCGCAGCCCACCGTGGGAGTTGCGCACAACGCAGTGTTCGCTTTCCGCGCCGAAGACGATCGGGTCACCGTCGACGAGCCGAATTAGCTCGTCCTCGCGCGACTCAGGCTCCTTGAGTAGAGCAAACGCGTTGTCGTTGAAGATGTTGCAGTTTTGATAGATCTCGACGAGCGCACTTCCCTCGTGCGCGGCAGCCGCGCGCAAAACGTCGGTGAGGTGTTTGCGGTCTGAATCAATGGTCCGCGCAACAAACGTCGCCTCGGCGCCGAGCGCCAATGAGAGCGGATTGAATGGGTAGTCCAACGAGCCCATGGGGGTTGACTTCGTAATCTTGCCAACCTCAGACGTCGGCGAGTACTGGCCTTTCGTTAAGCCGTATATCCGGTTATTGAACAACAGTATCTTCAGGTTCACATTGCGGCGAAGCGCATGGATCAGGTGGTTGCCTCCGATCGACAGCGCATCTCCGTCACCGGTGACGACCCATACGGATAGGTCCTCGCGGGACGTCGCCAGACCGGTTGCGATCGCTGGTGCACGTCCGTGAATTGAGTGCATTCCGTAGGTCGTCAGGTAGTACGGGAACCGCGACGAGCAGCCGATCCCTGAGATAAAGCAGATGTTCTCGCGGGGAATCCCCAACTCGGGGAGGAACGCTTGGACCGCGGCGAGGACGGCATAGTCGCCACAGCCGGGGCACCACCGGATCTCTTGATCGCTCTTGAAATCCTTAGCCTTGAGCTTAATGGGAACGGCAGTGTCAGACACTGGCAATCACGTCCTCGATGACGTTGACGAGTTCGTCGGACTTGAAGGGCATCCCTCGAACCTGATTATAGCTGAGGACATCGACAAGGAATCGGCCTCGAAGGAGTAACGCCAACTGACCGAGGTTCATTTCCGGAACGATGACCTTGCGATAGCTCTTCAGCACCTGCTCGGTGTTCCGCGGGAACGGATTGAGATGACGCAGATGCGCCTGGGCCACTTTGCCGCCACTGTCGCGAATTGATCGGGCGGCTGCGCCGATCGGGCCGTAAGTGGATCCCCAGCCGAGGACGAGCACGTCAGCGTCGCCCGTGGGATCGTCGACCTCGAGGTCAGCAATCGTGTTAGCGATGCCATCGACTTTCGCCTGGCGCAATCGGACCATCTTCTCGTGGTTCGCGGGTTCGTAGGAGATGTGGCCCGTAATGTCGGCCTTCTCGATACCGCCGACGCGATGTTCCAGCCCTGGCGTTCCGGGGATTGCCCAGGGCCGAGCAAGCGTCTCAGGGTCGCGCACAAATGGCATGAACTCTTCTTCGCCGTCTTCATTGGTCCAGTTCGGGCCATCTGCAAACGCGACGGTCAGATCGGGGAGGTCTGCGACGATCGGGATCTGCCACGGTTCTTGACCATTCGCTAGGTAGCCATCGGACAAGATGAAGACCGGTGTTCGGTACGTCGTCGCGATACGTGCGGCCTCGATCGCCGCATAGAAGCAGTCCGACGGGGTACACGGGGCAATAATCGGGACGGGTGCCTCCCCATTACGCCCAAACATGACCTGCAAAAGGTCGCTTTGCTCGGTTTTCGTTGGCAAGCCAGTTGACGGTCCACCGCGCTGAACATCGATGATGATCAGCGGAATCTCGGTGGCAACGGCCAGACCAATAGTCTCGGACTTGAGTGCAACGCCTGGCCCGGAAGTCGTCGTCACGCCAAGTGATCCGCCGTAGGAGGCTCCGAGGGCCGCGCCAACCCCCGCGATCTCGTCTTCAGCTTGGAATGTGCGAACGCCAAACTTCTTGTGCTTGGACAGTTCGTGCAGGATGTCGCTGGCCGGTGTGATCGGGTACGAGCCGAGGAAGACGTCGAGCCCGGTCAATTGCCCTGCCGCGACCAACCCGTAGGACAGTGCGAGGTTTCCGCTGATATTGCGGTAGACCCCGGATTCGAGTTTGGCCGGCTTGACCTCGTAGCGCACCGAGAAGTCTTCGGTGGTTTCGCCGTAGTTCCAGCCCGCTGTCAGAGCGGCGAGGTTCGCGCCGAGTATCTCCGGCTTGCGAGCGAACTTCTCCTTGAGGAACCGCTCAGTTCCCTCGGTCGGACGTCCGTAGAGCCAGGACAGCAGACCAAGGGCGAACATGTTCTTCGCGCGCTCAGCTTCCTTACGACTTAGGTCGAAGTCCTTAAGTGCCTCGACGGTCAGCGACGTGAGGGCCAGTGGATGAACGTTGTAGGCATCCAGCGAACCGTCATCGATCGGGCTTTGGGCGTATCCGACCTTCCCCAAGTTGCGCTTGCTGAACTCGTCAGTGTTGACGATTAAGTCACCACCGCGCGGAAGGTCCTCGATATTCGCTTTCAGAGCGGCAGGATTCATCGCGACGAGCACATTTGGGGAGTCCCCCGGCGTCAAAATATCGTGGTCGGCGAAGTGAAGTTGGAACGCCGAAACGCCCGGCAAAGTTCCGGCAGGCGCGCGGATCTCGGCGGGGAAGTCCGGGAGCGTGGAGAGGTCGTTACCGAAGCTCGCCGTCGATGAGGTGAACTGGTCTCCGGTCAATTGCATCCCGTCGCCACTGTCACCGGCGAACCGGATGATGACCCGATCCAACTGTACAGTCTTTTTTGGCACGTCTATTAGTGTCCGACAAGTTACATTGCTGGGTTCGTGCGGGGTCGGCGTAAGCTGTTGCGCGTGTCTGTACCCGCATCTACCCGAATGCGCCGCCTCGACGTGACCAGTCTGCACTTGGCGTGCTGCGCCGTCGAGTCCGCGACCGGCCTTGAGCTGTGGGAGGCCCAACAACCGGGACCTGACGAGATCTCGGAGGATGTGGTCACGCTCCAGGTCTTGGTCGTCGCCGGGACCGTCACCAAGGTCAATGCCGAGCTCGTTAACGAGACCCTCGAGGCGCTGGGAGAACCCCGAGCGGTTGTCGCATTCGGTGCCTGCACGATATCCGGGGGACCCTATTGGGACTCATACGCAGTGCTTCCAGGAATCGGAGATCTCGTACCGGTCGATATCTACGTTTCCGGGTGCCCGCCGCGGGCCACTGACCTCGTTGCCGCGCTCGCAGAGTTGGCGTTCCGATGACGCAGGCCGAGCGCGTTGATGTCGCTCTAGAAGCCTGGTTCGCCACTCATGAGGAGCTGTTCTCTAGCGGTCGCACGTTCTTCGATCTGCTCGTCGGAACTGATCTTGGCGGTGGTGTGTTTGAGGTGGTGACTCACGTGATGGCTGCCGACGCGAGCCAGCGGGTGTTCACTCGCACGACCCTCACGTCGACGAAGGCAAGTGATTCAGTCGACGCTGAACCCAATGCGGTGATCGCGTCGCTTGGCCAGGTTTACCCAGCGGCCGCGTGGCACGAACGGGAGGCTCACGACCTTCTGGGTATCACGTTCGAGGGCCACCCTGACCTGCGCGCCTTGATCTTCGATGGCGCGCAAGCCCCTCTACGACGCGACGAACCGCTCACACCACGTGTTGATACCACGTGGCCCGGGACTTACGAACCAGGTGCTGAGCCAGGAACAACTCGGCGCAAACGCCCGAAACCGGTACCAGGGGTCAACCCCGAGTGGCGCACAACGGCGAATGAGTCAAAGTCAGCGGCGGTATCCGACCGGCCAGAAAATGGCGGGAGCCGACGATGACGGAACCCACCGGACTCACGGAACCCACGGAACGGGCGGACGACACAGCCGTGCCCCGCGATGAATCCTCTCGGGGCCGAGGCGCGATCGCGCTGATTCCTAGCCAATGCACGAGCTGCATGATTTGCGTTCGCGAGTGTCCGGTCTGGTGTATCAGCCTGACCGCAGAGAAGCGCCACGATCCTGATGCTGGGCCCCGGGGTCGCTCCACCCTGGTACTGACCGACTTCTCGATCGACTACGGACTCTGCATGGATTGCGGGATCTGCATCGATGCCTGTCCAACCGATGCCCTTGAGTGGGTCACCGCCGGGCTACCTGCCACCTCGGATCAGACCGCCCTGACTCTGAACGCGGAACGATTGGCTGGCTTGCGACAAGCCGTTGCCCAGTCAGCGCCGGCTACGAATCCATCCCCGTAGCTCCGCCAGCACGGGAAGGTCGGGTTCGAGCCACCGAATCTCGTGCCAATCGGTAGGGGACACCCACCGCAGCTCGTCATGAGCGCCATTCGGCTCGGGTTCCCCGGCGACGATTTGTGCAGTGAACAGCAGCAACTCCAACTCCTCAGAAATCGGCCACAGTGGGGTGACACACGCTTGGCTGTCTGGGTCCCAATCGCTAGGCGCGGGATTCGGAATCTCACCGCCAAATATCAGCGTGACATCGAGTTCCTCGCGAATCTCCCGGGCGAGTGCTTCCAGGGGGCTCTCGCCCGGCTCAATTTTCCCACCCGGAAACTCCCACAGCCCAGATAGTTCCTCGGGGCCAGTTCGACGTGCGGCCAGCACTCGCGTTGGGCGCGCTAGGTCATCCACGATCACCGCGGCCACGACGCGTTGTTTGTGACTGGACATAGCTGGCAGCTTGTTTACAGTGCTCGGCGTCGGCAACTAGCGATAGTTGACGAATTGGATAGGGAAGTCGAGGTCAGCATCTTTGGATAACGCCTGAACCGCCTGCAGATCGTCGCGCTTCTTCGACGAGACGCGTAGCTCGTCACCCTGGATCTGGACTTTGACACCCTTGGGTCCCTCATCACGGATCAGCTTGCCGAGCTTCTTGGCTTGTTCTTGGGTAATGCCGGCTTGGAAAGTGATGGAGATCTTGGACTCTTTGCCAGATTGACGGGGCTCACTAGCTTCCATCGACTTCACAGAGATGTGTCGTTTGACGAGTTTGTCGCGGAATACCTGTAGGGCGGCGCTCACCCGCTCCTCGGTTGCAGCGGTCAGTTCTACGGCGAGTTCTCCGTTCCACTCCACCTTGGCGCCGGTATTGCGAAAGTCGTAGCGCTGGGATAGCTCCTTCGCGGCCTGATTGAGTGCGTTGTCGACCTCTTGGCGATCGACCTTGCTAACGATGTCAAAGCTGCTATCGGCCATATGGATTCCTTCTCTTGGGAGAGTTGCTGGGTATAGCCAACCACGGCAGCGCGCGGCGGTGCGAGGGTATCTGTATCCTGACTGTTCGTCGCGTCAACAATCGTTGCGCGCGAATAGGCGGGTTGCCCGAGCGGCCAATGGGAGCGGACTGTAAATCCGTCGCGCAAGCTTCGAAGGTTCGAATCCTTCACTCGCCACCGAAAGGCCAGAATTCCCAATTTTCACAGGGGTTTCTGGCCTTCGGTGTTTTTCAATCACTTCCGCGTTTCCTTGATGGCTTCCCAAGTTGACAGACTCCAAGAGGCGGCCGCCGATCGGATCGCCGCGCCCGCTCCCCGGTAGCTCCGGGGGGAACGTCGACGTGATGTTGGGTGGCGCATGGGTGCACCAGAGCTATCACGCATGTTTCGTGATAGCAAAAGTCAAGTAGCAGAGAGTGAAACCTGAGAGTTCAGCGCGACACCCATACCGATCTCGACGAAGATTCAGAAATTGAGTTGAATGGGTCGACTGGGTCAAACGGGAATTCTGGGGAGTTTTATGCGTGCAAAGGATCTGTTGTTCGGAGGGCTACTCCTTGTACTCGGGTTAAGTATCTGGTATCTGACAACAATCTTTGAGCTCGGCACTGCCAACTCACTCATCGGGGTCATGGCTGGTGTCGTTCTAGGCCTGGCTCGCGATCGCTCACCGTTGGCTCGCTACGGAGCATTCCTGATCGGTTTGGCATTTGGTCTCGTTGCCCTCGTACTCGGATTTGCCGGCGGGGTAGCCGCCTGGATCGGGGCAATCTTCATCCTCACAGTTGTCTCGGCGCTCACAAAAGGCCGGCTACCGCTTTGGGCCATGATCCTTGGCGGGGGTACGTTGGCCGCGATCTACCAACCCCTGCTCCTGGCCAGCCCGTGGTTCATCTTTACCCAGTACCCCACAGTTCTGCTAGTGACAATCGCCGCCTCGAGTGGGGGATTCCTCGTGACGATTCTTGTCGAAGTCCTCGAGGACGCTGAGGAACTGCACGAGAGCCCACCCGCCGAACCTTCGATAGCGGATTCCTCGACCCCGCCCACTGGCTCGGTCGAGAGCGCCACAGCCTCTTCTCTAGCTCCTTCACATGGACCCTCAACCCCAGGCGGATCGGAATGAGCCCATCGATGAAGAAGCGAAAGACACTACGGTCAGTTACCGCAGTTGGACTTGCGGTGGCAGTGGTTGCGGGAATGTCCGCGATTGACTCCTCCGTTTCCGCGATCCCGACGCAGGCGCCTACCGCGAGTGGTCCATCCAGCGGTGTGGACGTCACTGTCGGGGAGACTGTTGCGGTTACGACGGACCAGGAAGGCAACCCCACATCCCTGAACGTGTACATAGTCAATGGCCAGGTCTCCGGGGACGGTTCGGGAGAAGTCAACGTCGCCACTGGTCCTGATAACCAAAGCGAACCCCAGCAGGTGAGTAGTTCGCCTGGGGATGTCAGCAACTTCTTAAAGTTTGGCGGAAGCTACAAAGGTGACCTCCCGGTTTCAGTGACGACTGAGGTCAAAGTAGATGGCCAATCGGTCGATGCGAATGAGGGGTACGCCCTGAGCGGCGACGTAGAGATCACCTATACGGCGACCAACAACACGTCGAGAATGCAGACCATCACATTCCAGGACATTTTTGGCGAGACGAAGAGCAAAGAGGTCAACATCCCGGTCCCATTCGGTGACTCTTTTAGTGTGACTTTCGGAGACGGCTGGGATGTCGTCGATACCGGTATCGCCAAGGCCAAGACGACCGGGAACGGTACGGAACTAGCCGCGGCACTCATTCTCTTCCCCATGATTGAAGGCATCATGGGTGGAACGACCCAATCGTTGACCGTTAAGGCACGCGCGCAGAATGCCAACCTCCCGAGCGCAACTCACCTGGCCGTCCCGATCGATCTTGCGACGTATCAGGGTGGCTCGCTGCTCTCGTTGGCTCCGATGGCCCAGGACAAGATTATCGAACCCGCGGCTGGAGTTCTGGGCGAGACCGTTGACGACGTTCTACTGGCGACGCGCATGATCAGTGGCTATACGTCGGGATTCCGCAAACTCGACGCCGACTACATCGACCCACTGGTAGCGGATATTGAGAAGCTGAAGGCAAACCCCAACGCTATTGCCAGAGGGGCGATAGAGCTGGCGAGAGCATTGAACGGCCTTGCGACGCAACTGGAAGGCGATGCCGTGGCCAAGGGCGAGATCGCGGGGGTCATCGTTAGCATCGCGAACGACATCGGCAAAGACGTGCCTGCCACGATCAAGTGGCTCGAACAGGTCATCAAGAAGGTGGGGCCCGACGCCGCAGACGCCTCAAAAGCACTCACGAGTTTCGACACGATGTTGAAGAAAATCGATATTGCTGACCTCAATACTGACTTAGCTGACGTCGACGAGATGTGCACAACCGTCGGCGCGACTGCCACCTACTTTGGCGGAACAGCAGGCCTGATCGTGGGGAAACCACTATTCGACGGTGCCAAGGCGCTAGACGACGGTATCGCCGCCTTGCCCAGGTTCTCGGCCGAGAGGAAGACGCTCAACACCCTCAAGACGCAGCTTGTTGCGCAGAGTAAAGACTCGTTCTCAAATACGCTCTTCAAATACCGGAAACAGTTACCACCTCAGCTGGCATCAGCGGGTAAGTCGGCCGCCTGCACAGTCGTTGACCCGCTAATGGATAAAGCCATTCCCGCCGCCGCCGCGATCGAACCGTACCTTGCTACGGTTTCTGTCGCTCTGGGTGAGTTCGCTAAGTTCGCGGCAAGTTCGGAGGTCGAGGAGGTCTTCAAGCCGATTCTTGGTGGAGTCGCACTGCTCGACAAGACTCTGGACAACTCGTGCAGCAACGCGCAGATCATCGACCCGATCGAAGCCGCTATCAAGAAGTACGGGATCGACAACCTCAAGACACTGCCTGTCATCGGAAAATTGACGCAGGAAATTCTGAAAAACTGCGGTGTTGCTCAGGTCATGGAGTTCCTTGGCGACGTCGACTTGACCCTCGCGGATCTATCGAAGGAGGCGGCGAAGTTCATCGAGGGCACCCGCAAGGACGTACCGCTGATCACCGATGACATTAAGAAAGTGCAGAACATTTCCGGGATAGCCGGGCGCGCGTTTGACGCGATACCGGGACTCGGAGATCTTGTGGTTGGCAAGGTCGACGCGGCCGTACTTGGTCTCGACGCGAAGGGCGAGGATGCCCTGGTTCAGATTAGCGACCTAGTCGCGCAGCTTCAGGCGTCGCTAATCGCGATGAACAATCGTGGCCTCGCTGGCGACGGAGCGCCCTACGGCAACTCAACGCTTGCCTCAGGTACGGATGGAAAGATCAGTAACTATGCGAGCTACCAGATGACGCTTAGAGAAGCAAGCCCGTACGCCCGTAGTTGGGCTACGAGCCTTGGTTTGGCCGGGGTGTTTCTACTCCTCGCGCTAGGCCTCGGAACATTCCTATACCGCAGGAGGATTAACCCCTGATGACGTGCGCCGCGATGAAGAGGAGTGCGCGATGAAGAGGCCAATGACAATTGGGCTGTTCGCGATGGTGATTGGCGCCGTTGGCCTGATGCTTTCCGAGCAGCTGGGTATGAGCGCTGATAATACGATATTTGGCGTCGGGACCGGTGTGATTGCCGCAATCGTTCGGATCGGCACACCGTTGCAGCGACTTAGCGGGTTCCTTATTGGGATGGCCCTTGGGACCGTCCTCGTAGCGATGCAACTCGGCATCATTCCTGGTGGTGCCAACAAAGCCGGCATCGCTCTCTCGTTGATCGTGGTGCTGGTGGCGGTCGCAGTGGTCCACGCGCTGACAGCACGTCGAATCCAAGCCTGGTCGATGCTGCTCGGTGTTTTGGCTATGTCCGCCGGTGTTTACCCAGCTCTTGCCGCAAGCCCGTTTGCCGCGGCTGAACTCTTTCCGACAGCAGCATTGACCCAGCTCGCCATGGGGATGATTGGTTTCCTTGCGGTACTGCCCGCCCAGCGATTCCCAGACCAGACGGCACTGTCCGCGATCCCACAGCCGCGCAATCGCGCGGATGCCGACATTAAAAAAGACACGACAGCCGATGGTACGCCCGTCGTGTCTCTTGACGAGATCATCGAGGGCTCGCGATGAAGTGGATATCGAAAATGACATCCGGTCTACCGCCGCAAAAGTATCGTGGCCGAGCCGTAGCGAAGTCGAAGACCGTGAAGGTGACCGCAAGTGTATGTGCGGCGTCACTGCTCACCCTAGTCATCGGCGCCAGCCTCGGCGTTGTATCGCCGGTATCCCCCGCTGCTGCAGACGAGATCACCCCTGCACCAGGGGTGACCCTGTCGCCACTTCCTCTACCGAGCACGTCGTTGCCCTCGATACCCAGCATTCCTAGCGGTGGGCTACCGACGGGTCTCCCGAGTGATATTCCGACCTCGCTGCCTACCGGAATACCGACGGCACTTCCGCCCATCACGACCCCTGACCGGGCGCCGAAGCCGGCCGACGACCAACCCTTCACCGAAAACGACCTCAACGTCGACGTCGGTAAGACCCTAACGATCAACGCGGATGCATCGGGAGAGATTCTTGCGAACTCGTTTAACGTGAGCACCAATGTGTCGGGCCAGGGGACTGGCACTATCAAGGTCCCAGTAGGCCCGAACAATCCGCGAGACGTCTCCTCCTTCGCGCGGTTAGAGGTCGAGAATAATGCGATCGTGTACGACGTCAGCAACGAGATGCCGGAAGTTCAGAATCTGGCAGCATCGGTAGGTCAGTATTCAGGAGACATGCCCATCTCGGTGACGACTCGGATGACTCAAAACGGTCAGAGTGTGGACCCGAACTCGGCTAAGTTGCTGACGGGGAATATCGAGGTCGAATGGGAGTTCACCAACAAAACGACATCCAATGAACAGATAAGCTACCGAGGTCCAGGTGGCGCGACTGTCACCGAGGTGTCTCCGGTGTCGATCCCCTTCGGGGTGGGGCTCTCGGCAACGTTCGGCAGTGGCTGGGCGGATGTATCCGCTCCGTGGGGCAGCACCGGCTTTGCCACCGGGCAAGTTGTCGCCGGCGCGGTGCAGCTCAAGGACTCCTCAGTTGTTGCAACGCTCAGTGGTGTTGCCGACAACGCAAAGTGGCCACAGGTGAAGATCAAGGCAACGCCAAAGGACTCGACTAACGCGACAAGTGGCCTGGTTAGTAAGGCCGCGGGAATCGGTACCGAGGTAGATGACTTCTTGGAGGGGACGGGCGTTCCGCTTCTCGTGAAACTCCAGGCTCTGCTGGGTGAGGCATCGACTGGCATCGCCGGGTTCCTGAGCAAGAACGTTGATCCACTACTAGAGACGACCGCACAGCTCAGTACCAACCCCAAAAAGGCGGAGAAGGAGATTGCCGCTCTCCAAGTCACCATGGATCAAGTTAGCGACACTCTGTTCATGCTTAATGAGGTCACCGCGGGTGCCACGAGGTTCGTAGCCAGCAAGGTGGCGGATGCGACTTCCCCGACAGCCCAAAGTAACCTACAGAACTTCCTTGACACATTGAATAACGGGGATGAGTTACTTCAATTAGCCTTGGCCGTTCTACCAACAATTGAGACGGACCTTTCGGCCGCCATTACCGGGTTGGCTAAGGAGATCACGGGCATTACGGCGGATGTTATTTGCCCAAAGGGACAGAAACCATGCACTGGTACGGACATTATCGACGCGGACATCCTTGACTTGCTGCCAACGACATGTGTCGCGGGCGATCAAACTCGGACCTACCTCAAGGAGAACAAAGCGCCGGTAAAAGAGGCGTTGGATGCGGCAATCACGAACCTGTCGGGAGACGAATCGGCTGCTAATCTGACAAAACTTCAGGGTTTGCTTGTCGGCCAGGAGATGGCCACTTGGGATGTCACGACGTGTACGGCGGCGGCGAAAAATGTGGCTAGCGCAGGCAAGATTCTGATCAGTGATTTGGCCGAGCTTAGCGCAGATATCAAGGAACTGACGCCGCTGCTCGAGGACGTTGACACGGGACTCAAGGACGTCCAGAAGTCTCTCGAGAACCTTTTGGCGAAAATGCCCGCAATCAACTACGCCTTAGATCATGATTGCTCGCCCGCGGTCATCTCGAACATCTCCGAATGTGGACTTGTCCAAGCGATGGAGATCTCGGCGGCATCAGACGCGGTCGCGAAAGAGAAGGCGAAGAACGATATTGGGCTCATTATCAGTGAACTACGGGAGCCGATGCGTCAGATCTTCGCGGTCGCCAATGACATCGGCCGCGCTTCGATTCCTTTGGAGCGCATGTTGGACGATTTGCCGAATGTCATCAATAAACTAGGCAACGGACCGTTCGGCGCCATCACCGGTGAGGTCGAGGGGATCGCCGGAATGGCATCGCGGTTGACGACTTCAGCGAGCAAAACTGTGGCAATCAACAACGCGGTTGACCAGAAGTTCCACAGCGGCCAAGCGTTCCCATACGGAAGCGCCACCGGTGCGCAAGCAGCGACATCCGCGACCTACGCCCTCACACTGGAGGCACCCGGGAAGCCCAGCGTGTCGCGAGGAGTAGCTGCTGCCTTCGCTGGTGTTCTTTTGATCATCATGATGGGCCTGTCGATATGGCTATCAAGGCGCGCATCAGCGGTCTAGCGCCACCGCGCGTTGCCCACGCGGGCCGTGGCCTTAATCAGGCAATGCGTAGTTTGGCGCGCCCTGCTCGGGGAAAGGCGCTGCAATGACGACTCCGCAAGGCGTGGTGTGCGCTAGCTAGCTGGCCACGCAGCGCACAGGAGGGTCAGCCGCGACCACCCCCGTTCGGGGGTGAACCGCGAACCGGCGTGCAGCTCGATAGGTCTGGAGATGTACCCTTGACAGTCGCGTGAGTTGTTGACATGCGGGCTGCCCCTTTAGCTCAGTCGGTAGAGCGTT
Organism: Actinomycetes bacterium; assembly: GCA_047631015.1. Taxonomy (GTDB): domain Bacteria; phylum Actinomycetota; class Actinomycetes; order S36-B12; family UBA10799; genus UBA10799. The sequence continues at coordinate 282 of JBLHZE010000027.1, read as the reverse complement.
TCCATGGTAAGGAAAAGGTCTACGGTTCGATTCCGTAAAGGGGCTCGATGAGGCGTAAGCCTTGAACAACCGCAGGGCGTGAGTTCTGCAAGAACCCGCAGGGCACGCTCTGCGACAAATGGCGGGGTAGCTCAGGTGGTTAGAGCACACGGCTCATAATCGTGGTGTCGCCGGTTCGAGTCCGGCCCTCGCTACTTACCACCGAGCGCGCATACGTGCGTTCACCTGCACTGCAACCGCACGATCAGCGCACCATCACTGCACGATTCACGTTCAGCTTCA